>NZ_CP024636.1:3930603-3932122 GCF_009728735.1 Pantoea phytobeneficialis | reverse complement strand
AGTTTTTTCTCCAGGTAGTGGATATTAGTCCCACCCTGCTGGAAGTTTTCGTCGGACATGATTTTCATCTGCAGTTCGACGTTGGTCTTGATACCGTCGATGATCAGCTCCGCCAGCGCATTCTTCATGCGCGCAATCGCCACGTCACGGTTTTCACCGTAGGTGATCAGCTTGCCGATCATGGAGTCGTAGTACGGCGGCACGCTGTAACCGGCATAGATATGCGATTCCCAGCGCACTCCGAAGCCACCCGGCGCGTGGAAGCGCGTGATCTTGCCCGGACTCGGCAGGAAGGTGTTCGGGTCTTCGGCGTTGATACGGCATTCCACCGCATGACCGCGGATCACCACATCTTCCTGACGGATGGACAGCGGCTGACCGGCAGCAATGCGCAGCTGCTCTTTGATCAGGTCAACACCGGTGATCATCTCAGTGACCGGGTGTTCTACCTGAATACGGGTGTTCATCTCGATAAAGTAGAACTCGCCGTTTTCGAACAGGAACTCAAAGGTGCCCGCGCCACGGTAGCCGATATCGACACAGGCTTTGGCACAGCGGTCGCCGATAAAGCTACGCAGTTCCGGGGTGATACCCGGTGCCGGCGCTTCTTCCACCACTTTCTGGTGACGACGCTGCATCGAGCAGTCGCGCTCCGCCAGATAGATGGCGTTGCCCTGACCGTCGGCCATCACCTGGATTTCGATATGACGCGGATTCTCGAGATATTTCTCCATGTACACCATGTCGTTGTTGAAAGCCGCTTTGGCTTCCGCTTTCGTCATGTTGATGGACTGCTCAAGATCCTTGTCGCTGCGCACCACGCGCATACCACGACCACCGCCGCCACCGGAGGCTTTGATGATCACCGGGTAGCCGATGCGTTTGGCGAAGGCACGGTTTTTCTCCATGTCTTCCGTCAGTGGGCCGTCAGAACCCGGTACGGTCGGTACACCCGCTTTTTTCATCGCGGTGATCGCCGATACCTTGTCACCCATCAGGCGGATGGTGTCGGCTTTCGGACCGATAAAGATAAAGCCGGAGCGTTCGACCTGCTCGGCAAAATCGGCGTTCTCAGACAGGAAGCCATATCCCGGATGGATCGCGACCGCGCCGGTGATTTCGGCGGCGGAGATCAGGGCCGGAATATTGAGGTAACTTTTGACCGACTGCGCCGGACCGATGCAGACGGTTTCGTCAGCCAGCAGTACGTGCTTCAGGTCGCGGTCTGCCGTGGAGTGAACCGCCACAGTCTTGATGCCCAGCTCTTTACAGGCACGCAGAATGCGCAGCGCGATCTCACCGCGGTTAGCAATGACAATTTTATCCAGCATGGTTCGCCTCGTTATTCGATGACAACCAGCGGCTCGTCAAATTCAACCGGCTGGCCACTTTCCACCAGAATCGCTTTCACCACGCCGGATTTATCGGCTTCGATCTGGTTCATCATTTTCATCGCTTCAACGATGCACAGGGTGTCGCCGACGTTAACTTTCTGGCCGACTTCGATAAAGGCTTTCGC
>NZ_CP024636.1:3784227-3930503 GCF_009728735.1 Pantoea phytobeneficialis | reverse complement strand
GCGGTCTGCCGTGGAGTGAACCGCCACAGTCTTGATGCCCAGCTCTTTACAGGCACGCAGAATGCGCAGCGCGATCTCACCGCGGTTAGCAATGACAATTTTATCCAGCATGGTTCGCCTCGTTATTCGATGACAACCAGCGGCTCGTCAAATTCAACCGGCTGGCCACTTTCCACCAGAATCGCTTTCACCACGCCGGATTTATCGGCTTCGATCTGGTTCATCATTTTCATCGCTTCAACGATGCACAGGGTGTCGCCGACGTTAACTTTCTGGCCGACTTCGATAAAGGCTTTCGCATCCGGGCTCGGGGTACGATAGAAGGTGCCGACCATCGGTGAACGCACGATGTGACCAGTGATTTCTGGTTTGGCAGCTTCAGCGGCTACTGGGGCAGCAGCTGGGGCAACAGCAGCGGCCAGAGGAGCCATCTGCGGTGCAGGTGCAGCATAAGCCTGCTGCATAACAGGATAACCGACATTGGCAGGTGAACGGCTGATGCGAACGGACTCTTCGCCCTCAGAGATTTCCAGCTCAGCGATGCCGGACTCTTCAACCAGTTCGATCAGTTTCTTAATTTTACGAATATCCATGAGTGTGGTTCCGTACTCTGTTTAATTGGAATGTGTCAGGCGTTTGACCGCCGTTTGTAAAGCCCACGAGTATCCATCAACGCCAAGTCCACAAATGACGCCGGCAGATACATCGGAAAGATAGGAGTGATGGCGGAACGGTTCGCGGGCATGCACGTTCGTGAGATGCACCTCGATAAAAGGAATGCTCACCGCCAGCAGGGCATCACGCAGCGCGACGCTGGTATGCGTGAACGCGGCAGGATTGATGATGATGTAATCCACATTGCCTCTGGCCTCATGGATACGATCAATCAACTGAAACTCCGCGTTCGATTGCAGATGACTCAATTTCACATGGTGCTGATCGGCCTGTTGCGTCAGATCGCTGACAATTTGCGCCAGTGTCGTGTGACCATACTTCTCAGGCTCGCGCGTACCCAGTAAATTCAGGTTGGGTCCGTTCAAAAGCAGTATGTGAAATTTGTGCGCCATCTTGCTGCTATCTCCTGCAATTATTCAGGCATCGCGTAAAATACCGCGACATTCTTGCTTTGTCACTCTTCGGAGTGAAAAAGAAGACGTGTCTTGCAATAAAGCCGGGCATTATATCCGTTTCGTCGCAATTCGCAGCAAAATACTGGTCTTATCTGCGAAGATGATCGGATGCGGCCTGAAGGCCACACCTTTTAACAGAAATTGCAGCCGGAAGACAACCTTGCAGGAATTATCTGGACAGGAGTTTTCGCAACTTATTGTAACGCCAGGCTAACAGTAGTAGCGCCAGCAGGGCATAGATCAACGGCTGTGGTGACAGGACTTTAACAGACCAAAGATAGTGAATGGGGGCGAGGATCGCCACCAGATAGATACCATTATGCAGCGTTTGCCAGCGCCGTCCCAGTTTGCGTTGTGCGCGTTGGAAGGAGGTGACGGCCAATGCGAACAGGATCACCCAGCAGATAATCCCCAAGGTCAGATAGGGTCGGGAAACCAGTTCGCTGCCGAGTAATCGCAGATTATCGACGCCAAGTTCCAGCAAGTAGTAGCTTGTCAGGTGCAGACAGGCCCAGGCAAAGCACCACAAACCCAGCAGGCGGCGGGTACGAATCAGCAGCGGTTGTTTGGCATAGCGGGTTAACGGGCTGACCAGCAAGGTCGCCAGCAACAATTTAAGCGCCATTCTGCCGGTAAAATGTTGGATATCTTTGGCCGGATCGGCACTTAACCAACCCTGATTAGCGGCGAAAAACAACCAGACGAACGGTAAAAAAGCCGCCAGGTGCAGCACCACTTTAAGCCAGGTGATATGACGTAATGTCAGGCGCACTCAATAGTTCTCCCGTAAATCCAGCCCGTGATACAACGAAGCGACCTCTTTGGCATAACCGTTAAACAGCAGCGTTGGTTGCCGTTCTACCTTCAAAATACCTCCCGGACCGATAAAACGCTCGGTGGCTTGTGACCAGCGCGGATGGTCAACATGCGGGTTAACGTTGGCATAGAAACCATATTCATTTGCGGCGATCTGGTTCCAGGTGGTGGGCGGCTGATCGTGCGTCAGGGTAATTTTGACAATCGACTTGATGCCTTTGAAACCATACTTCCACGGTACCGTCAGGCGGATTGGGGCACCATTTTGCGGAGGTAATGCTTTGCCATACACGCCGGTGCTGAGCAGAGTGAGCGGATGCATGGCTTCATCCATACGTAGCCCCTCAACATAGGGATAATCCAGTCCACCGCCAATAAAGCGGTCTTTCTGACCGGGCATTTGATCCGGGGCATATAACGTCTGGAACGCAACAAAACGGGCGTTGCTGGTGGGTTCTGCCAGTTTCAGCAGCTTGTTCAGCTCAAATCCCACCCAGGGGATCACCATTGACCAGGCCTCTACGCAGCGCATGCGATATATCCGCTGCTCCATCGCAAAACGTTTAAAGATGTCATCCATATCCAGCGTGATCGGTTTGGCGACTTCACCTTCAATACGTAACTGCCAGGGATCGGTTTTTAATGTCCCGGCATTGGCCGCTGGATCTGCCTTATCCAGGCCAAATTCGTAGAAATTATTGTAGCCTGCGACTTTATCGAATGGCGTTAACGGCAAATCGGCCTGCCAGGCGGGCGGTTTACTAAATTGCAGCGCTTTACCGGCCGGGGCTGCGGGACGATCGTTACCTTTAAACCAACTCAGGACATCGGCCTGGGCGCCGCCCGACAGGCTGGCAGCAACGGCACCTAATCCGAGCGCTTTCAGCACCTGACGACGCTGCATATTAAAGATGCTTTCTGGCGTGACATCAGCTTCAGAAAGGGAATGCTTTGTCTTCATGGAATTCTCCGGCTGCATAAATAAAGCAAGCATGATCAAACCCTGCGCAGCCTGCCAGTAAGTGCGGCAAAATGTGAAATTTCCTGGTTGCGCTTATCTTGAGAATAGGACGAAAAAAATCCGGTGAAAGTCAGGTGGACGATGTTTGTCGTTATACTCGCCTTTGTCTGCACCGCGATCTCGGCGGAACGCTGTTTCAGACGGTGATTTATGCTATTTTGCTCAGGTTTGCGCCAGTGAGGCTCGTGCAGACGGTTCTTTTCCATTCATAACCGCAGTGATTACAGGCACAGGGATGCGATTAACCACGAAGTTTTCTGCGTTTATTACATTATTAAGCTTACTGGCGATGTTACTGATGCTGGTCGGCTGCGCTTTTAGTTTTATCTGGCTATCACAGCAGCGCGTTGAAACCCGCGTACAAACGCTGGCTACCGAAGTCGACAAAGCCCTGCTCACCCAGTCGCCCCAGGATCTGACGCAATGGCTGACGCGTCTGATGCCGGTTATCAATGCTGAACAACTCGAATTACACAGCGGTGACCGCATGTTGTTTCGCCTGGCTCGCCATGAAAACCCGATGCTGGAGGATGAGCCAAACCGCTTTATTCAGTTTGATCTGCCGCTGGTGCACTCATCCGGTCTGTCGCTGCGCGTTGTGGTACTGGACCCGGCCAAAACCTGGTTTCGTTCCTTCACGGGTGCCTACACCTTGATCGTTATTTTTAGCGTGGTGCTGATCATGGCCTCGCTGTTGGTGATGACGCATCGCTGGCTGAACCGTCACTGGCGCAATATGGAGCGGTTGGAAGCGCGCTCGGAACGTATTCTGGCGGGCGATCGTCAGTCGCGCGTTGGAGAGGAGTCGGAATGGCCGCCCAAAGCCAGCCACGCCATTGATCTGCTGCTACATGATTTACGCGAAGCAGGCGAACAGCGACTGCGTATCGACACTTTAATTCGCACCTTTGCCGCGCAGGATTCCCGTACCGGTCTGAATAATCGATTGTTCTTCGACAACCAACTGGCGACCCTGTTAGAAGATCAGGAAGATGTCGGCACGCATGGCGTGGTGATGATGGTACGTTTGCCCGATCTCGAAACGCATCATGAAACCCTCGGTCCGGCACTGGCTGAAGAGTATCTTTTTGACCTGATTAACATGTTGTCGACCTTTGTGCTGCGTTATCCTGGCGCCTTGCTGGCGCGCTATTTCCGCAGCGACTTCGCGGTGCTGCTGCCGCACCGCACCCTGAAAGAAGCGAACAGTATTGCCGATCAACTGATCAATGCGGTGGATTCATTGCCACCGATGCGCATGCTGGATCGCGATGATCTTATCCATATTGGTATCAGCGCCTGGCGCAGCGGGCAAAGCGTGCCGCAGGTGATGGAAAATGTTGAAATGGCGACCCGTCGTGCGGCGTTGCAAGGGGGGAACAGCTGGTCAATTGGCGAGGGCAACCCTCTTGAGATGGGACGTGGCAGCGTGCGCTGGCGCACCTTGCTGGAGAACACCCAGAGCCGTGGTGGACCACGTTTGTATCAGAAGCCCGCCGTGTTGTTGGACGGTAAAGTCCATCACCGTGAGATGCTGGCTCGCGTCTTTGATGGTGATAAAGAAGTGGTGTCGGCGGAGTTCATGCCGTTGGTACAGCAACTGGGCATGGCTGAAAGCTGGGACCGTCAGATGGTGACCCGTATCGCTGCGTTATCAGAGGTGTGGCCCGATGAAACGCTGGCGTTGCCGGTGAATATTGATTCACTGGTACAGCGTTCTTTTCAGCGCTGGTTGCAAAAACTTTTACTCCAGTGCAGTAAATCGCAAAGAAAACGCTTTTTATTTGAACTTGCCGAGGCGGATGTTTGTCAACACATCAACCGTTTAGTGCCGGTTTTCAAAATGCTCAGTGCGTTTGGTTGTCGCATCGCCGTCAACCAGGCGGGGTTAACGGTAGTAAGCAGCGCCTACATCAAGCAATTTCCCGTTGAGTTAATCAAACTGGACCCCGGTCTGGTGCGCAATATTGAACGACGCACGGAAAATCAGCTTTTTGTGCAAAGCCTGTTGGAGGTGTGTAAGTCCACGCCGACTCAGGTATTTGCGGCTGGCGTACGTACGCGTGCGGAGTGGCAAACGCTGGCGGGGCTTGGCGTATCCGGCGGGCAGGGCGATTTTTTTGCGCCGTCGCTGCCGGTGAACAGTAACGTGAAAAAGCATTCGCAACGTTACCGGATATAGTCCTTCTAAGCCTGATAACGACGCTGATAGTTGTTTCCAGGTGTAAACGTGAAGTTTCTCGATCTCCGGCATGATGGGAAATGTTAGATTTTATGTCCAGAATCGCCCGTGCTGGCTGGGCGAATAGCCGTAAAAGCGGCGGCTTAGCGCCGTTTATCGTTAGCTAACCGTGGCATACAATGCTGTAAAATTTAGCTAGCACATTTTTTCACCGAAGCGGAACGTTTTTGCGCCTTGTAGCGGCTTCGCGTGGTTGGTAAAGTAGGCGGATTTTATTTTCCGCCCCCAGCTTGCAGGATTATCCCTTAGTATGTTTAAAAAATTTCGTGGCATGTTTTCCAATGACTTGTCCATTGACCTGGGTACCGCGAATACCCTGATTTACGTAAAAGGACAAGGCATCGTGCTAAACGAGCCTTCCGTGGTTGCCATTCGTCAGGATCGTGCCGGCTCCCCAAAGAGCGTAGCCGCCGTTGGTCATGACGCTAAACAGATGCTTGGTCGTACACCAGGCAATATCGCCGCTATTCGCCCGATGAAAGACGGCGTTATCGCTGACTTCTTCGTGACCGAAAAAATGCTCCAGCACTTTATCAAGCAAGTGCATAGCAACAGTTTTATGCGCCCCAGCCCACGCGTGCTGGTGTGTGTGCCGGTGGGTGCAACCCAGGTTGAACGCCGTGCCATCCGTGAATCTGCGCAGGGTGCAGGTGCTCGTGAAGTATTCCTGATTGAAGAACCGATGGCCGCCGCGATTGGTGCCGGTCTGCCGGTATCTGAAGCAACCGGTTCGATGGTGGTTGATATCGGTGGTGGTACCACTGAAGTGGCCGTCATCTCGCTGAACGGTGTGGTTTACTCCTCTTCAGTACGTATTGGTGGTGACCGCTTCGATGAAGCTATCATTAATTATGTACGCCGCAACTACGGCTCGCTGATCGGTGAAGCGACCGCTGAGCGTATCAAGCATGAGATTGGTTCTGCGTATCCGGGTGACGAAGTGCGCGAAATCGAAGTGCGCGGGCGTAACCTGGCTGAAGGTGTGCCTCGCGGCTTTACGCTGAACTCCAATGAAATCCTGGAAGCGTTGCAGGAACCACTGACCGGCATCGTGAGCGCGGTAATGGTGGCACTGGAGCAGTGCCCGCCAGAACTGGCTTCCGACATTTCCGAGCGCGGTATGGTGCTGACGGGTGGTGGCGCGTTGCTGCGTAACCTCGATCGCCTGCTGATGGAAGAAACCGGTATTCCGGTGGTCGTGGCCGAAGATCCACTGACCTGCGTAGCGCGTGGTGGTGGTAAAGCGTTGGAAATGATCGACATGCACGGCGGCGATTTGTTCAGCGAGGAGTAAATCCTCATCGGCTGTGACCCTGGTCAAATTGCGCAGGGAATTAGCGCCTGACCCCTTATTCAGGCTGTGGGAACGCATGTAATCAGCGTACCTGCAATTTGAAGAAAGGGGATATGACTATGATGCGTCCAGCCATGGAGGCGCAGGTCTTAACACCCGCGCTTCTTCCCTGATGTCGAGGAACACGCAGATTTTATGAAGCCGATTTTTAGCAGGGGGCCATCCCTGCAGTTGCGCCTTTTTCTGGCAGTCATTGTGGCGATCGCGATTATTATCGCTGATAGTCGCGTGGGCTCTTTTTCCCAGATCCGCAACTACCTGGACACCTCGGTCAGTCCCTTTTACTTCCTGGCAAACGGGCCAAGAGAGCTGCTTGACGGCGTCTCTGCCACGCTGGCATCTCGCCAGCAGTTGGAGCAGGAAAACAAAGCACTGCGCCGTGAACTCTTCCTGAAGAACAGCGACCTGCTCATGCTGGGGCAATACAAGCAGGAAAACGCGCGTCTTCGCGAGCTGCTTGGCTCACCGCTGCGTCAGGATGAACACAAAATGGTGACGCAGGTGATCTCCACTGGCACCGATCCCTACACCGATCAGGTGGTTATCGACAAGGGCAGCGTAAACGGCGTTTACGAAGGCCAGCCGGTGATCAGCGATAAAGGTGTTGTCGGACAGGTGGTGGCGGTAGGTCAGGTGACCAGCCGTGTGCTGCTGATCTGTGATGCTTCCCATGCGCTGCCTATTCAGGTGCTGCGTAATGATATCCGCGTGATTGCGGCCGGTAACGGCTGTAATGAAGACCTGCAACTCGAACATTTACCGGGCAACATCGACATTCGTGTGGGTGATGTGCTGGTGACCTCGGGCTTGGGTGGTCGCTTCCCGGAAGGTTATCCGGTGGGTGTGGTGTCATCGGTGAAAGTGGATACGCAGCGTGCGTACACCATTATCCAGGCCCATCCAACGGCGGGCTTACAGCGTCTGCGCTATCTGCTGCTGCTGTGGGGTGCCGATCGTAACGGCGATATGCCAATGGCGCCGGATGAAGTGCATCGTGTCGCTAATGAACGTTTAATGCAGATGATGCCGCAAGTGTTACCGCCCGCCGGTGAAATGGGGCCACCTGCACCAGCCAGTCAACAAATGGGACCACCCGCACCTGCCAATAGTGGCAGTAGTTCGCAGGTAACACCGGCGAACTCGCGTGGAGGCCAGCCTTGAGTAGCTATCGCAGCCAGGGCCGATGGGTTATCTGGCTGTCCTTTCTGATTGCCCTCATCCTGCAAATCATGCCCTGGCCCGAACAAATCTACATGTTCCGGCCATCGTGGTTGTTGCTGATCCTGATCTATTGGGTAATGGCGCTGCCACATCGGGTGAATGTGGGTACTGGCTTCGTGCTGGGTGCCATCATGGACCTGGTGGCAGGCTCAACGCTGGGCGTACGTGCGCTGGCGTTGAGTATCATCGCCTATCTGGTAGCCTTTAAATTCCAGCTTTTCCGTAACTTAGCGTTGTGGCAGCAGGCATTAATGGTTATGGTGCTATCGCTGGCGGTGGATGTTATTGTTTTCTGGGCGGAATTTTTGGTGATCAATGTCTCCTTTCGTCCGGAAATCTTCTGGAGTAGCGTTGTCGACGGCATTCTCTGGCCCTGGCTATTCTTATTAATGAGAAAGATTCGCCGTCAGTTCGCTGTTCAGTAAGGAAAACTATGATAACCCTGTACCTGGCTTCCGGTTCACCGCGTCGACGTGAGCTGTTGACGCAGCTTGGCCTGCAATTTGAACGTCTGATCACGGATGTGGAAGAGCAGCGTCAGCCTGAAGAGGCTGCTGAAGCCTATGTCTGCCGTCTGGCGCGTGATAAAGCTTCGGCTGGTGTGAAGGTTGCCCCGCAGGATCTGCCGGTACTGGGTGCTGACACCATCGTGGTTTTGAATGGCGAAGTGCTGGAAAAACCACGCGATGCCGACCATGCTCAGCAGATGCTGAGTAAGCTTTCCGGGCAGACACATCAGGTTATGACCGCAGTGGCGTTGGCCGATCGTCAGCGACAGCTGGATTGCCTGGTTGTTACAGACGTGACTTTCCGCAAGATCACGGCAGAAGAAATTGCGCACTATATCGCCAGTGGCGAACCGATGGATAAAGCCGGCGCTTACGGGATACAGGGCATTGGCGGAAACTTTGTCCGCAAAATTAATGGAAGCTATCACGCAGTGGTGGGGTTACCGCTGGTTGAGACCGGAGAGTTGCTCAGCAATTTCCAGTCGCTGCGTGCGCTAAGGGGACAAGATGACGGCTGAACTGCTGGTAAATGTGACACCCTCTGAAACGCGCGTCGCCTATATTGATGGCGGCATTTTGCAGGAAATCCACATCGAGCGCGAAGCGCGCCGTGGCATTGTGGGCAACATCTATAAAGGACGCGTCAGCCGTGTGCTACCCGGCATGCAGGCGGCGTTTGTCGACATTGGCCTTGATAAGGCTGCCTTTCTGCACGCTTCCGATATCATGCCGCACACCGAATGTGTTGCCGGTGATGAGCAGAAGAATTTCAGCGTACGCGATATTGCCGAACTGGTGCGTCAGGGGCAGGACCTGATGGTACAGGTGGTCAAAGATCCGCTTGGCACCAAAGGTGCACGCCTGACCACCGACATTACCCTGCCTTCGCGTTATCTGGTATTTATGCCGGGAGCCTCACACGTTGGCGTTTCTCAGCGTATTGAAAGCGAAGCGGAGCGCGAACGCCTGAAAGCGGTAGTGGCCGCCTATTGTGATGATCTTGGTGGCTTTATCATCCGTACTGCTGCTGAAGGCATTGGCGAGGAAGAGTTGGCGCAGGATGCTGCATTCCTCAAGCGTTTGTGGACCAAAGTCAGTGAGCGCAAAAAGCGTAACCAGACCCGTTGCCTGCTGTATGGCGAACTGGCGCTGGCGCAGCGTGTGTTGCGAGATTTCGCCGGGGCCGCGTTGGACCGCATCCGCGTAGACTCGCGTCTGACCTGCGATCTGCTGGTGGAATTCACCGGTGAATATATCCCGGAGATGGCCAGCAAGCTGGAGCTGTATAGCGGCAAACAACCCATCTTTGATCTCTACGATGTGGAGAATGAGATCCAGCGTTCGCTTGATCGCAAAGTTGAATTGAAGTCCGGCGGTTATCTGATCATCGATCAAACCGAAGCCATGACCACCATCGACATCAATACCGGTGCGTTTGTTGGCCATCGCAATCTGGACGAAACCATTTTCAACACCAATATCGAAGCGACACAGGCAATTGCTCGTCAGCTACGGTTGCGCAATCTTGGCGGCATTATCATCATCGATTTCATCGATATGAGTAACGATGACCATCGCCGCCGGGTGTTGCATTCGCTGGAAAGCGCGTTGAGTAAAGATCGGGTTAAAACCGGGATCAACGGTTTCTCAGCGCTTGGGCTGGTTGAGATGACCCGCAAACGCACGCGCGAAAGTATCGAGCATGTGCTGTGTGCTGATTGTCCGGTGTGCAAAGGACGCGGCACGCTGAAAACGGTGGAAACTGTTTGCTACGAGATCATGCGTGAGATCGTGCGTGTCCACCATGCCTACGATTCAGACCGTTTCCTGGTGTACGTGTCACCGGCGGTGGGGGAAGCGCTGAAGAGCGATGAATCACATGCGTTAGCCGAAGTTGAGATCTTCGTCGGCAAACAGGTGAAAGTCCATGTTGAGCCGCTCTACACGCAGGAGCAGTTTGACGTTGTGATGATGTAATTTTCTTGTTAATGCTGGCCTTGCACGACGTTTTGTCATGGAATCGGGCTAAAAATACCCCCTTTTTTGGGTTAACATGCGCTTTCGTCCCGATTGTTCCGCACTGATAACGGTCAGGGCATGAGAGGTATCGATCCGTAATCCGGCGGAAGACAAGGAGAGGTGTGTGAGGCGGTTGCCGAGGATTTTGTTACTGCTGCTCGCCACAATCATCGTTATTGTGGCGCTGCTGGTCAGCGGGCTGCGCCTCGTCATGCCGCATCTCAACAGCTACCGCAGCGACATTTTGCAAGCCGTATCGCGCGTCACTGGCGTGCCGGTACAAGCCAGTGAGTTGCAGGGCCGGTGGGAAAACTTCGGCCCCACGTTACAGATCCGCGATCTGCACATTGCCCTGAAAGATCAGGGGCAAATGCATATTGGTAGGGTCAACCTGGCGCTGAATATCTGGCAGTCGTTGCTTCAGGGGCGCTGGCAGTTTCGTGATCTCACCTTCTGGCAGATGCGCCTTGAACTCAATCGCCAACTCCTGACCAGCGATGAACAGAAAAACAGCTTCAAACCCACGCAAATCAACGAACTTTTCCTGCGGCAGTTTGACCACTTCGACCTGCGTGACAGCAGTATCCGTTTTCTCACGCCCTCCGGACAACACGCCGAGCTGGCGATCCCTCGCCTGACCTGGTTGAACGAAAAAACGCGGCACCGTGCGGAAGGGGAAGTGAGCCTGTCCAGTTTTACCGGGCAGCATGGCGTGGTACAGGTACGTCTTGACCTCAGCGATAATAATGGCTTGCTGGATACCGGGCGTATCTGGATGCAGGCGGATGACGTGGATGTGCGCCCGTGGATTGGCCGCTGGCTGCGTGATAACACCAGCCTCGAAAGTGCACGTTTCAGTCTTGCCGCGTGGGTCAACCTGCGTGATGGCGATGTCTATGCTGGCGATTTGCTGTTACGTCAGGGCGGGGCGCGCTGGCGTGGCGATCAGGGCGATCATCAGTTGCAGGTGGACGGCTTAACGGCCCATCTGTCGCGCTTCCAGAATGGCTGGATGCTGTCCGTACCACAAACCCGTCTCAGCACCGATGGTGTCGCCTGGGCACCGGGACATTTCTCGCTGCTGTGGAGACCGGAAGATAAACAGTTGCTTGGGGCGAATAACGCGCCGGAAATCCGCGTGCGTGCCACCCAACTGGATCTGCAACGTCTGGCACCGCTGGTGCCGCTGTTCCAGCCCCTCTCTCCGGCGATGTTTGATAACTGGCGGGCGCTACAGCCGCAGGGTCAGATTGAAGCGCTGGCGCTGGATATTCCGTTGCAGCAGCCGGAGCAAACCCGCCTTCAGGCCAAATGGCGAGATTTAAGCTGGCAGCACTGGGAACTGTTACCGGGCATCAGCAATCTGAGCGGCAGCGCCAGCGGTAGCCTGAGTAATGGCATGCTGGATGTAGCGATGGGGCAGGCAGAAGTGCCCTACGGCGACATGTTCCAGGCTCCACTACAAATTCAGCAGGTTACCGGCAAGCTTAACTGGCGACATGATGACAATGGCCTGACACTGGATGGTCATCAACTGGACGTGAAGGCGCGTTCGCTATGGGCGCGCGGGGATTTTCTTTATCAGCAAAATCTCGGCAAAGCCCCGCGTCTCGATATCCTGGCGGGTATTCGTGTAACCGATGCCGGTGATGCCTGGCGTTATTTCCCGGAACCGCTGATGGGCCACGGCCTGACTCACTATCTCAGCGATGCCATCAAAGGCGGTCAGGTGGATAACGCCACCTTGCTGTTTGCCGGCGATCCGACACTCTTCCCGTTTAAGCATAACGACGGCATGTTTGAAGTGTGGGTGCCGTTACGTCAGGCTACCTATCAATTCCAGCCCGGCTGGCCGGCAATCAATAATCTCGACATTGACCTCGACTTCGTCAATGACGGCCTGTGGATGAAGGCCGAACAGGCGAAACTGGGAGAGGTGGACGCCCGCAATATCAGCGCGATCATCCCGGATTACCTGAAAGAGAAGCTGATTATTGACGGCGATCTGAGTGGTGAGGGCAAGCAGATTGCCGATTATTTCGAGCAAACGCCGCTCAAACCCACGCTGGGGGCCGCCCTGCAACAATTGCAGATTAAAGGCAACACCCGCGGCCATCTCAATCTCGACATCCCGCTGGATGGCGAGCTGGTTCATGCCAGCGGTAATGTGGTGATGAACAATAACAGCTTGCACATCAAACCGTTGAATACCACGCTGAACAACCTGACCGGGCGCTTCCGTTATAACAATGGCAACCTGGAAAGCGAGGAGATGCAGGCGAACTGGTTCGGGCAGCCGGTGGGCGTCAGCTTCAGTACCCAGGAGAACCCGGACAACTTTGGCGTCAACGTTAAGCTGCTGGGCGACTGGCAGCTGGCGAAGCTGAAGATGCTGCCCGCGACAGTCACCAGCCAATTAAGCGGCAACCTGGCGTGGCAGGGGAATGTCGACATCACTCTGCCGCATAAAGGTGGGGCCAGCTACAAGGTTGATCTGAGTGGTGATGGCAAAGATGTAAGCAGTCACTTACCTGCTCCGCTGGATAAGAAAGCGGGAGCGGCGATGCCGATGACAATCTCCGCCAATGGTAATCTCAACGGATTCGAACTGAGTGGTAGCGTGCTGGGAAATCATCGCTTTAACAGCCGCTGGCTGCTGGAACCTCAATTGCGGGTCGATCGTGGTATCTGGCTCAACGATACAAAAACCACGCCGAAGCTGCCGGAAAATCGCGGCATGGTGCTGAATTTGCCGGAAATTAACGGTGAAGCCTGGATGGGATTGCTGGCAGGCACGGGTGGTTCGCGCAATGCGCAGGGGGAAACCAGTGTCGGTGGTGCGTTGCTGCCGGGTGATGTCACGTTGCATACACCGGCGCTGACCCTGGCGGGCCAGCAGTGGCATGATGTCAATGCGACGGTGACTCAGGGGCCGACCGGTAACACTCAGGTACAGTTGGATAGCCGCGAAGCACGCGGTAGTCTGGTGACTGCGCAAAATGCTCCGTGGCAGCTGGCGCTGAGTTACCTCTATTACAATCCGGAATGGGCAGGAAAAGAGGGTGAAACATCATCACCTTTCAGTGACAACACCACGATTAACTTCTCCGGCTGGCCAGCTCTGCAATGGCGCTGCCAGGAGTGCTGGCTGCGCGGGCAGAAATTTGGCCATATGCAGGCGCTGCTGCAACCGCGTGGCGATACGTTAGCACTTACTAACGGTTCGGTGGACACCGGTAGCTCGAAGCTGAGTATCAATGGTGAGTGGGTGAATAAACCGGGTGAGCAGCGTACTTCTCTGAAAGGGACGCTGAGTGGCAAAAACATTAACGATGCCACCAACTGGTTTGGCGTGAACACCCCGCTGCGTGATGCGCCTTTTAAAGTCGACTACGATTTGCACTGGCGTTCTGCGCCGTGGCAACCTTCAGAGCCGACGCTGAGTGGCACGCTGAAATCCCATTTTGGTAAAGGCCAAATCGCCGATGTGAATACCGGCCGTGCCGGACAGTTGCTGCGTTTGATGAGTTTTGATGCGTTACTGCGTAAGTTGCGTTTTGATTTCAGCGACACCTTCAGTCAGGGCTTCTTTTTTGACTCGATCAACGGCACCGCATGGATTGAAAATGGCGTGATGCATACCGATAACTTGCTGGTGGATGGTCTTGAAGCGGATATCGCCATGCAGGGTAAAGTGGACCTGGTGAAACGCGAGATTGATATGGAAGCGGTGGTGGCACCCGAGATCTCTGCCTCCGTGGGCGTCGCAACCGCGTTTGTGATCAACCCGGTGGTCGGCGCGGCGGTATTTGCCGCCAGTAAAGTGCTGGGACCACTGTGGAGTAAAATTTCGCTATTGCGTTACCACATCAGCGGCCCTCTGGATAAGCCGGAAATCAATGAAGTGCTACGCAAACCGCGCGAAAACGACAAGAAGTGAATTTGACGCCGTCGGGGAATTGCCGCAGGCTATGAAATATCTGAGCGTAAAATGAGTGAGAAACGATGACTCTGAATCTGGTAAGTGAGCAGTTGCTAACTGCGAACAGCATTAATCAGCAGGACCTTTTTTCCCTGTTAGGGCAGCTTTCAGAACGTCGTCTGGACTATGCCGATCTCTATTTTCAGTCCAGTTTCCACGAATCCTGGGTGCTGGAAGACAAAATCATTAAAGACGGCTCGTATCATATCGATCAGGGCGTCGGTGTTCGCGCGGTCAGCGGTGAGAAAACCGGTTTCGCCTATGCTGACCAGATCACCCTGAATGCTTTGCGCCAGTCGGCTGAAGCCGCACGCAGCATCGTACGCGAACAGGGCAATGGCAAAGCCCATACCCTTTCGGCTGTGATCAACCGCTCGCTGTACGCACCGGTCAATCCGCTGGATAGCCTGACGCGTGAAGACAAAATCGCCCTGTTGCATCGGGTGGATAAAGTGGCGCGCGCCGCTGATCCTCGTGTCCAGGAAGTGAATGCCAGCCTGACCGGGGTTTATGAGCAGGTGCTGGTGGCCGCGACCGATGGCACGCTGGCCGCTGATGTGCGTCCGTTGGTTCGTCTGTCGATCAGCGTTCAGGTGGAAGATCAGGGTAAACGTGAACGCGGCTCCAGCGGCGGCGGCGCGCGTACCGGTTATGAATTCTTCCTCGCCGATGAAAGCGGTGATGTGCGTGCAGATGCCTGGGCGCGTGAGGCGGTGCGGATGGCGCTGGTGAACCTCTCGGCGGTTGCTGCTCCGGCAGGGACGCTGCCGGTGGTACTGGGCGCTGGCTGGCCGGGCGTGCTGCTGCACGAAGCGGTTGGACACGGTCTTGAAGGCGACTTTAACCGTCGTGCCACCTCGGTGTTCAGCGGCAAAATGGGCCAGTTGGTGGCGTCTGAACTTTGTACCGTGGTCGATGATGGCACCATCGAGGGTCTGCGTGGTTCGCTGGCGGTGGACGATGAAGGCGTACCGGGACAGTACAACGTGTTGATTGAAAACGGTGTGCTGAAGGGTTACATGCAGGACAAGCTCAATGCGCGTCTGATGGGCGTCAACCCTACCGGCAATGGCCGTCGTGAATCTTATGCGCACCTGCCGATGCCGCGTATGACCAACACCTATATGCTGGCGGGGAAATCCACGCCGCAGGACATTATCGCAAGCGTAGAATATGGCCTGTACGCGCCGAACTTTGGTGGCGGCCAGGTGGATATCACCTCCGGTAAGTTTGTGTTCTCAACATCGGAAGCCTATCTGATTGAGAACGGTAAAGTGACCAAACCGGTAAAAGGTGCCACGCTGATTGGCTCCGGTATCGAAGCTATGCAGCAGATTTCCATGGTGGGTAACGACCTGGCATTGGATAAAGGCGTTGGCGTCTGTGGTAAAGAAGGCCAGAGCGTGCCAGTGGGTGTGGGGCAGCCGACACTGAAGCTGGATAAACTCACGGTCGGCGGAACCGCCTGATTTAAGCACTGAACCGTAGCGGCGCGATAAATCGCGCTCTTTTGACCTTTACGATGGCAAAAAAACGCGCGATAAATCGCGCCGCTACGAATGAGTACGGATACGCATTGGGCGATAAATCGCGCCGCGACAGTACTTATGCTCAGTTTTTACGGTGCTGCTGATACTGGCGCGCTACCCGTTTGAAATACTCGGTCAGATAGTCGATACACACCTGCACTTTCAGCGGCAGCTTATCTTTTTCGGTGTACAGCGCATAAACCGGTCTGGGGGCCGACTGATACTGTGAAAACAGGATATCGATCTCACCGGTGTTGATCTCGTTTATCACCCACATCAGTGGGACATAGGCGATACCGCACCCGGCTTTCAGCCAACGGATCAGCGTTAGCGAATCATTGGTCACGAAACGTCCCTGCGGCGTCAGACGCGTGACCAGCCCTTCCGGTGCAATCAACTCAAAGGTGTTGTCCGGGCGCACGCTATATTCCAGCCACGAAAAATTATCGATCTCGCCAGGCTTTTCCGGCGTGCCGTGCTGTACCAGATAGCTTTTGGCCGCGCATACCACCATCGGCATCGCGCCCAGGCGACGCGAGAACAGATTGGAATCCTGCAACTCACCGACGCGGATCACCAGATCCAGCCCGTTAGCAATCAAATCCGGTGCCGGAATGCCGGTGACTAAATTGACGCTCAAACCCGGATATTCGCGTAACATATCGCTGGTCATATCAGCGAGGACATTTTGCGCCATTGTCGATGAGCTGCCGATACGTAAAATACCAATGGGCGTGTTGTTGAAGGCATACAGTTGTTCGTGGACCTGCATCGCCTCTGCCAGCATGCGGCGGCAGCCCTGATAATAAATTCTGCCCGCTTCGGTCAGGCCAATGCTTCGGGTGCTGCGATTCAGCAGCTTGACCTGGAGCTCATCTTCCAGTTTCGCGACTATCTGGCTAATCGACGAAACGCTAAGATGAAGCTGACGTGCCGCGGCGGTGAAGGATCCTAATTCAACCACTTTGGCGAAGATGGACATGCCTTTAAGTCGTTCCATTGTTTACTCTGGCTAAAAAGTGATTTAGCTCACAATATGTAGATAACGTATAGTCAAGCGCGTTACTATACGCACGCTGGGTCATTTCACCGCACCTTAACACGGCAGTGAATCTGCCTGTGTTTGTCAGATGATACGCTATGATTAGCTCAAACGGCCTGAATGTTGCCATCAGTCTACCCGTCATCCCATTATCATCAACCCCTTGTGCCATGTGGCATGCGGGCAGGTATCGGTGCAATCCGGCAAGGTCGAACTAAGGAACCGAAATGAGTGTGCTTCCGGTATTTGTCGTATTTGGGCTGTCTTTCCCGCCCATCTTCATTGAACTCATAGTTTCGCTGGCGCTGTTCTGGCTGGTGAAACGCGTGCTGACGCCCAGCGGATTGTACGATCTGGTTTGGCATCCGGCACTTTTTAACACAGCGCTTTATTGCTGTGTGTTTTACCTTGTATCCCGTTTATTCGTCTGAGGTTTTAAGTGAAAGCGCTAATAAGAAAAATCGCGCGCTACGCGATTACTCTCCTGCTGGTTGTCGTCGCTATCGTGATCATCTTCCGCGCCTGGGTGTTCTACACCGAATCCCCGTGGACGCGTGATGCTAAATTCTCTGCCGATGTCGTGGCGATCTCTCCGGATGTGACCGGTTTGATCACCGAGGTGCCGGTCCGTGATAACCAACTGGTGAAGAAGGGCGATACCCTGTTTGTGGTTGACCGCCCCCGTTACCAGAAGGCGCTGGATGAAGCACAGGCCGATGTCGAGTATTACCAGGCTGTCGCCAACGAAAAACGTCGTGAAGCGGCGCGCCGTAACCAACTCGGCACCAGCGCGATGTCGCGTGAAGCCATTGACCAGGCCAACAACGATCTGACCACCACCGAGCATCAGCTGGCGAAAGCTATTGCGACGCGCGATCTGGCGGCCATCGACCTGGATCGTACCACCATCAAGGCACCGTCTGACGGTTGGGTGACCAACCTTAACGTCTATGAAGGCGAGTTTATTACCCGTGGTTCAGTGGCGGTGGCTCTGGTGCAGCAGCATACGTTCTACGTGCTGGCCTATATGGAAGAAACCAAGCTGGATGGCGTACGCCCGGGCTTCCGTGCGGAAATCACCCCGCTGGGTAGCAATACCGTGCTGCGTGGCACCGTCGACAGCATCGCAGCCGGTGTTACCGACAGCAGCAGCACCAATGACAGCAAAGGCATGGCCACTGTTGATTCCAATCTGGAGTGGGTGCGTCTGGCGCAGCGTGTACCGGTGCGTATTCATCTCGACGATCAGCCTGGCAATCGCTTCCCGGCTGGCACCACCGCTACCGTGGTGATTACTGGTGAGAAGGATCGTAAGACGCAAGCCTCACCGATGAGCAAATTGTTTAATCGCCTGCGTGAGTTTGGTTAAGAGGGCGATATGATTGAGTTCCTGCGTTTCCCGGTGAAGCTGACATTTGCGCTGGTAGCGGCGCTGATTATCGGCTTTCACTTCAATCTGGAAACGCCGCGCTGGGCGGTGATGACCGCCGGGATAGTGGCGGGTGGCACCGCCTTTGTCGCCGGAGGTGATCCCTACTCCGGCGCGCTGCGCTATCGCGGCATCCTGCGTATTATCGGGACCTTTATTGGTAGCGCGGCGGCTCTGACCATCATGATCGCCACGGTGCGTGCCCCGGTAGTGATGCTACTGTTATGTTGCCTGTGGGCCGGCTTCTGCGTCTGGCTCTCCTCGCTGATTAAAGTCGAAAACTCCTACGCCCTGGGTCTGGCAGGCTACACCGCGCTGATTATCGTTGTCACCGCCGATGCCAGTGGTGGGCTGACGCTGGCTCCGCAGTTTGCGGTTGAGCGTTGTAGCGAAATCGTGCTGGGTATTTTGTGTGCCATTCTGGCGGATATGATCTTCTCGCCCCGTTCGATTAAAAAAGTGATCGACCAGGAAGTGGATTCGCTGCTGGTGGCGCACTACAAACTGCTGCAACTTTGTGTCGCGCACGGCGATAAAGAAGAAGTCGACAAAGCCTGGAGCGCGCTGGTGCGCCGCACCACGGCGCTGAACACCATGCGCAGCCAGTTGATGATGGAATCCTCGCGTTGGAAAAACAGCAGCCGTCGTCTGCAAATGCTGAATACTTTATCCCTGACCTTGATTACGCAGGCCGCAGAAACCTTCCTGATCCAGAATTCCCGCCCGGACTACATTCCGCCGCAGTATCGATTGCTGATCGAGAAAGAGGTGAAAAGCGTTGATGACGTGCACAAGCGCATGAAAATCATGCGCCGGGTAATTGGCGTCAGCAGCAAGTCCACTCCACTGACCTTAGCCAGCTGGGTGGGGGCGGCTACCGAATACTTGTTGCTGATTAATGGCGTCAGGAGCAACAGCCGCATCACTACGCTGGAAGACGGTATTCTGCAACGTGAAGTGGTGATTCAGGCGCGTTCTGCCGAAACCCACCATGCGATGATTAACGGCGTACGTACATTTGCGGCGACGGCGATTGGCTCACTTTTCTGGTTGTACACCGGTTGGACCTCTGGCAGTGGCTGTATGGTGATGCTGGCGGTAATCACCGCACTGGCGATGCGCACCCCTAATCCATTGATGATGGCAAAAGACTTCCTCTACGGTATGACGGTCGCAGTGCCGCTGGGTGCGCTCTACTTTATATACGTCCTGCCTGCAACCCAGCAAAGTATGCTGCTGCTTTGCATCGCGATTGGCCTGCTGGGCTTTATTGGCGGCATCTTTGTCCAGCGTCGCCAACTGGGAACGTTAGGTGCCCTGATTGGTACCATCAACGTGCTGGTACTGGATAACCCGATGAAGTTCGAGTTCAACGTGTTTCTCGACAACGTGTTGGGCCAGGTGATTGGATGTTTTGTGGCGATGATGGTGATTCTGCTGATTCGTGACAAATCTAAGGCGCGTACCGGACGTAAGTTGCTGAATCGCTTTATGTATGCGGCGGTGGCGGCGATGACCACCAATCAGGCGCGTCGTCGCGAGAATCACTTACCGGCGCTGTATCAGCAACTGTTTCTGCTGCTCAATCTGTTCCCCGGCGATATCAATAAATACCGTATCGCGCTGACGCTGATTATCGGCCATCAACGCTTACGCAATGCCGAGGTGCCGATCAATGCAGATCTCTCCGCCTATCACCGTCAGCTGCGATCCACTGCTGACCAGGTGATCTCGACGCGTAGCGATGATAAACGACGTGTCTATTTTGAGCAGTTGTTACGCGAGCTGGATGTCTATCAGGAGAAACTCCAGCACTACGCGGCACCGAGCAGCGTAACGGAGCCGGTAAAACGTTTAGCCAGCATGCTGAGTAAGTATCAGAACACATTGATTCAAATCTGAAACCAGCCACCGCGTGATGCGGTGGCTCACTCTCACAAAACCCACCGGTAATGCCATCTATACTTTCCTGACGGGATGCAAACTGTCAGGGGGAAGGAGGGCATCCACACCCCGCAGCAACACAAACATATCAACGCAGGCTACCCGGTTTAATGGGCAGTGGTACAGAAAAGAGAGTCGTCATGATGAGAATCGAACGTTTTGATTTCGATGAAATCGTCGATCAGGCGCACTTCTTCCGCCAGTTCAGTGACCGTTTTGCGCTGGCGGATCTGGCGATTACTGATTTGGACGATCTCTGGGAAGTGGTGACAGGCGAGCAACTGCCGTTACCGCTGGAGATTGAGTTTATTCACTTAGGATCAGGACAGAAGCGTCGCTATGGGGCGTTGATTTTGCTGTTTGATGAAGCAGAAGAGGAGCTGGATGGCCAGCTCCGCTTTAATGTGAAGTAACGCAAAAAGGGCCCCGGCGAGCGGGGCCAAAGGGTTCGTCAAGCAGTTGACGAGGAATTACTTATACAGTTCAGCAGTGATGTGATAGTTGTCGCCGGTGCGGGCTTCAATCACTTTATAGGCGCTGGCACCCTGTTCATCGGCTTTTTGCGACAGCTGAGCACGATAATCCATTGGTGCACCGGCAGTACCACTGATGGTCACTGTCCCCGCAGGCTGCATATTCTGAGCCTGTTCCGCCGTGACCAGTTGTGCCGCAGAGGCACCGAAGGTCAACAGTGAGAGCAGGCTAGCGGTTGCGATGGTTGCTTTGATTTTCATTGTTCGTCTCCTCATTACAATCAACAACCTGCGGTGGTAAGTGGGTAGCGGGTCGTCGATTCATATCCAGGCGCCGTTTGGGCGCCGGATAATCATTTATCGATTATTTGTACAGTTCAGCAGTGACGTGGTAGGTGTCATTCTGATTGTTTTCAATGATGCGATAGTGGCTGGCACCCTGAGCATCGGCTTTGGCAGAAAGTTCCTGACGGATGTTGTTCTGGTCGCCATCACGGCCACTCACGCTGATGGTTTGGTTCAGCGGTTGAAGATTCATGGTGTCTGCCTGCTCATTGGTAATCAGGCTTGCTGCGCTGGCACCGAAAGAAAGAACGGAAGCCAGGCTCAGCACTGCGATAGATAATTTAGTTTTCATGATTCACTCTCCTGAATTTGGGTCAGCAACCTGAGCGCAATCGCGTCTCAAATGGGTTGCCTTTCACATTGCGTCTTGTTTCGGCGAACTTATTTATAAAGTTCAGCAGTCGCGTGGTAGGTGTTGTCATTACGCGCTTCGATCACGCGATAAGCTTTAGCACCTTGCTGGTCTGCTTTTTCGCTCAGTTGCTGATGGATATCCATCGGCGAACCAGCCGTGCCGCTGACACTGATGGTGCCGGCCGGTTGCAGATTCATTGCCTGATCAGCATTAATAGAATCTGCGGCGAAAGCGCCAAATGACAGGGCAGATAGAATGCTCATGGTTGCGATAGTAGTTTTAACTTTCATGATTATTTCCTCGTCTTCTGTTTTTTCTCTTTTTGTTTGGTGTGATTTGCATCACGAAAAGAAGTATAGATCTAATCACTCATGAAATTAATATTCTGCTAATAATGTTTGGTTGTTATTCTTTGTCCTTATGACAACTTTTAATAACTGAGTGTTATAAAAACCGCCTGGTTTCTGCACAACACCTGTTAATTACATGTAAAAACAATGACCTATGTTATTTTATCTTTCTGTGCGAAATAATACGGTTGATCCAGCTGGCTGATACGCTGCGAGTGGGGTATATAGCTGATGTTGTTGTGTAAAGCAGTGTAAAATAGCGCTAAAGGTTAAGCAGGATAAAAGGTCCTACCAATTATTATCGGGCGTGAGAACGGACGAGAATATACTTAATGTATTGTTTCTTGAGGATTTTTCTTCAAGCGTGACGGCGGGTAAAGGGAATGGCCGAGTTGTTACCGGCAGGTAATCTGCCGGTAGCGGGCAGGGTTTTATAGCTCTTGTTCGAATAACATCAGCACAGCGTCATGGAGCTGCTTCACGGTAAAAGCACGCGCGGGGGTAATAAAGATAGTGTCATCACCGGCGATGGTGCCGAGAATGCCTTCGGCTTTACCCAGCGAATCCAGCAAACGGGCGATGAGCTGTGCGGCGCCGGGGCTGGTGTGAATCACCACCAGAGCATCGTTGTAGTCGATATCCAGCACTAAATTTTTCAGCGGGCTGGTCGTGGTCGGCACACCCAGTTCGGCTGGCAGGCAGTAAACCATCTCCATTTTTGCGTTGCGCGTGCGCACCGCGCCAAACTTAGTAAGCATACGAGAAACTTTTGACTGATTGATGTTCTCGAAGCCGTCTTCCTGTAACGCCTGCACAATTTCACCCTGAGAGCTGAATTTCTCTTCTTTCAAGAGGGCTTTGAACGCCTTAACCAGGTCGTCTTGTTTAGATGGGTTTCGCATAGGTTACCAATAAAAAGAGGGATGCGTTGGGCAACAAGCCCATGCAGATAAATGATTATGCATTTAAATGAATTTTTATGCAATAAACAGGTGAGGGGTTCGCCGGGATAACCTGCGAGGGCGGCGATCATAACAGAGATTTACCGCTACGCCAAAATCGCGGCGTGGCGCGCAAAAGCGAAGGTTGCAATGTTGTTATATTATTGAAGTGGTAACAACAAAATGACTGATCATTGCCGACCCCTGTCTTCTGGCTGCGACCTATGATCATTCAGGCGACTTCTGAAGTGTGGATGTCTCGGGAGCCGTATTGCGGCGTCAGTGTTAATAGCGCGACGGGTATTGTCGCTATCGCCTGAGAAGTTGATTAAACTCGTAACCCGATGGAAACCCGGCAGATCTCTGCCCCACCTTAATAAGGAGTCCAGGATGAAAGTTGCCGTTCTCGGTGCCGCTGGTGGTATTGGCCAGGCGCTAGCACTGTTGCTTAAGACCCAATTACCCGCAGGTTCAGCCCTTTCGCTTTATGACATCGCCCCGGTTACGCCGGGTGTGGCTGTGGATCTCAGCCATATTCCTACCGCAGTGAAAGTTGAGGGTTTTAGTGGTGAAGATGCCACACCCGCACTGAAGGGAGCCGATGTGGTGCTGATTTCCGCCGGAGTGGCACGTAAACCCGGCATGGACCGCGCCGACCTCTTTAACGTTAACGCAGGCATTGTTCGTAACCTGATTGAGCAGGTGGCGAGCACCGCACCCAAGGCCTTGATTGGCGTGATCACTAACCCGGTTAACACCACGGTGGCGATTGCGGCAGAGGTGCTTAAGAAAGCGGGTGTGTATGATAAAAACCGGCTGTTTGGCGTAACTACACTGGATATTATCCGCGGCAACACCTTTGTTGCGGCGTTAAAAGGCAAGCAACCCGGCGAGATCGACGTACCCGTGGTCGGGGGGCATTCTGGCGTCACTATTCTGCCGCTGCTGTCGCAGGTCAAAGGCGTTAGCTTTAGTGAGCAGGAAGTGTTGGATCTCACCAAACGTATCCAAAACGCCGGTACGGAAGTGGTGGAAGCCAAAGCCGGTGGCGGCTCAGCGACCCTGTCAATGGGTCAGGCTGCGGCACGTTTCGGTCTGTCGCTGGTACGCGCCATGCAAGGGGAAGCGAACGTGGTCGAATGTGCTTATGTGGAAGGGGATGGCGAATACGCGCGTTTCTTCTCGCAGCCACTGTTGTTGGGCAAAACCGGTATCGTGGAGCGCCGTCCACTCGGACCGCTCAGCGCCTTTGAGCAACAGGCGTTAACCGGCATGCTGGATACGCTGAAGAAAGATATCGCTCAGGGCGAAGAGTTTGTGAAATAAACTGACCAGGTGCGCATCCACTGCGCACCTCATTTTTACAACCCACCCGACTTATAATTCCGTGCCGCAGGTGTGCCATTGCTGGCCGGGCTTTTCTTGCCCAGGGTTTCCATACGAACCTGGAAAGGCGGGAAGGGCATTTCGATACCGTGCTCGGCAAAACCATGCAAAATCAGCTGATGCAGTTCATGGCGTAGCGGCATGCGGTGGCCCATTTCGGCGGCGTAGACTCGCAGTTCAAACAACTGGATACCTTGTTGCAGATCGACAAGGAACACGTCCGGGGGCGGCGTATCCAGTACGTAGGTACAGCGTTCGGCCGCTTGTTTCAGGATCAAGGTCACTTCGTCGCTATTCACCCCAGCCGGTGCCGGGATAGTCAGCACCACACGCGTCACCGAATCGGAAAGCGACCAGTTAACGAACTGCTCGGTAATAAACGCCTTATTCGGCACGATAATCTCTTTGCGATCCCAGTCGGTGATGGTGGTCGCACGGGTATTGATGCGGGTGATACTCCCGGTGAGATCGCGGATGGTGACGGTATCGCCGATACGAATCGGCTTCTCGAACAGGATAATCAGGCCAGAAATAAAATTGGCGAAAATCTCCTGTAAACCGAAGCCCAGACCAACACCCAGCGCGGCGACCAGCCATTGCAGCTTCGCCCATTCAATGCCAATCATCGAGAAGCCAATCAGTCCGCCAATCAGCATCAGGATATATTTGGTCACCGTGGTGATGGCGTAGCCGGTGCCAGGCGTCAGGCTCAGGTGCTGCAACAGCGCCAGCTCCAGCAGCGCAGGCATATTGCGCACCAACTGGGTGGTAATAATCAGCACCAGAATGGCGATCAGAATCGAACCGAGGGTAATTGGCTGGATGCTTTCCACCCCCTGCACCGTGGTGCTGACATCCCACAGGCGGATATTTTCGAGGAAACCGAACGCCGAGTGAATCTCCGACCACAACACAATCACCGACACCAGGGCAATCAGGGTCAGAATCGAACGAACCAGGCGCAGCGACTGGGCGCTGATAGCATCCAGATCGATGATGGGTTCATCCGCTTCCACTCCCACGCCCTCAATGCTGGTGGCAGGCTGCTCTTTATCCTCTTCACTGCGCGCACGGTTGGCCAGCATTTCTGCACGACGCTGGCGGGCGCGGTCAAAGGCGATACGGCGGCGTTGGATTAACATCCAGCGGCGAACAATATGGTAAATCACCAGCAGGAAGAACCAGATGCCGACGGAAGTTTCCAGGCGTGCCAGCAGTGCCTGCGCAGTCGCCAGATAGCCAATGCAGGAGGCGAGGGCCGCAACCAGTGGAATGGCGATCATCAGGTTCCACAAAATGCGGTTGATAAAGTTATCGCCGTTGCCTTCTTTATCCAGGTACAGCGGGATGCCGGCGCGCTTCAGGCTGACGGTCACGATGCTTAATGCACCGCAAATCAGGATGAAGCACAGCCTGCCAAGCGTCGAGGAGAACTCACGATCTTCCAGGTTGGCAAAAGCGATCAACAGCATGATCAACGGCACAATCAGGCCAACGGTAAGCGAGTAATAACGCATTGCGCGTGCCACACGCGCCTGAGGCCAGCGGAAATGCACGACAAACAGGCCATTGGGGCGGGCAAAAGAGGCGCTGATCATAAACGCCCACAGCAGAGGCAGCGTGGCGGTGATGCCATCGCCAATTGCCACCGCTATCGGGTAGGGCCAGGCTTCCTGCAAACCATAACCGAGGGCCGCCCATAACACCGGAATCGGCACGGCGACCAGAATCGACCAGAACACCGTGCGCATTGTCAGGCCGAAGTGATCCTGTGTCACCTTGCCCACTTTGCTGGCGGCTCGTGCCAGAAAAGCATGATAGTGGCGGCGTGAACTGATGCTGAACCCAACCAGCAGCACGGCTCCC
Organism: Pantoea phytobeneficialis; assembly: GCF_009728735.1. Lineage (NCBI taxonomy): Bacteria > Pseudomonadati > Pseudomonadota > Gammaproteobacteria > Enterobacterales > Erwiniaceae > Pantoea > Pantoea phytobeneficialis. The sequence goes on along the minus strand of NZ_CP024636.1, from coordinate 3,904,549 downwards.
AGAATCGGTAGCACCGTTTCCTTGCTGGTAAACATCATCGCCAGTGCTTTGCCTAACTGGCCCAGCGTATCAAGCGATAACAGCCGTGCCAGGGCTTGTGCGGTATCCACCGGAAAGCTCAGGTCAACCGCACTGACATCAGCGGTCCAGAACAGATAACGATGGGTGGCATCGCGCACTTCCGTCAGTGCATCCTGTAGCTGGGTATTGGAAACTTTGAGTTTGGTGATTTCCAGAATCAGCGTATCGCAGCCGGAAATTAAGGAGTTAAGCAACTCGCGCTGAGTTTTCAGCTGGGCTTCCAGAATGCGGCTCTGTTCACTGGTGAAAGGCGTGCCATCATCCTGCTTCTCTTTGCGTAATGCCTGCTGACGCTCCAGCAAATCCTCATAACGGAGCCGTTGTACGCGCAACTGGCCCATTTCGTTGTCGATCTGCTGTGATTTGGGCATATCCGGCAGACGCGCCACCTGCGCGCGCAAGGCCTCGCCCAACAGGTTCGATGCGCCCAGCCATTGCGATTGCTCACGCAGGGTGCTCAGTGCCTGACGAACTTGCAACGTCTGATTGGTCGCCAGGCGTTGCTGCGAGGCGACCAAATCCATGCGTTGTGCCTGCTGATTAAGGTCAGCAGACAGCTCACGGTTTACCCGGAATTGTTCGCTAATGGCGCTGGGCAGATCGCCGCTGTTTTCCGCCAATTGCTCGGTACGTTCCAGTGCCTGTTCAGCCTCACGCTGGCGCTGATTGTTCAACTGATTGCGCAGCGCTTGCAGGTAATTATCCAGTTGTGAGGCCTGACGTTGATGCACTTCGGCACGCATGCGCGCCAATTCCTGACGGTTATTGGCGGAGAGTTGCGCCAGTTCCAGTTCATCCACACGCGCTTTGTTGGCGGCGTTCTCCGCCTGACGTGCATAGATCTGGGCTTGTTCCTGCGGGGTGGTGGCGGTTGACGCGCCCTGCACGCGACGGTCGCTCTCCGTCATGGCCCGGCGCGCCTCGGTCTGCTGCTGCGGCAACTGCGACAGCGAATCGCTGATTTCGCGTGCGCGATCCTGCTCCTGCTGTGCCTGACGTCCCTCTTCCAGTAACTGACTGCTGACCTGCAAAATCTCCTGATCCAGTTCGGTGCTGCTCATATTATTGCGCACCGTTTTGCTGCTCTCACTGGTCATGCTGGCGAGTTGCTGGCGTAGTTCTCGCGCCAGACGGGGGAAGTCGTCAATTACCTGCTGATATTGCTTTGCCCGCTCCAGCGAATCATCGCGTTCAGCAAGGAAATTGAGTGCCGTTTCCAGCGTCTGAATTTGTTCGGTTTGGGCAGGGGAGCTTTTAGCGGATTTGACGGCATCCAGTTCCTGTTTCAGGTCACTGGCTTGCGGCACGCTGGCCGCAAAAACAGGGCTGCTGAGCCACAAACTCAGCAGCAGGATAAGAAAGGCACGCACAGGGAGTTGTCCTGTTAGTCGGCGAGCGGGGTGGTTTCACCCTGCTGCGGCAGCGCGATAGCCAGCGGCTGACCAAGACGGGTTTTGCTCTCCGCTTCCAGGCTCTCTGCCAGTTTGACGCGCTTCGGGGCAAACAGGTTGATGACGGTGGAACCCAGCTTGAAGCGTCCCATTTCCTGGCCCTTCAGCAGCACTACCGCGCCATCATGATCGGCTGCCGGGTAGTGCCAGCGTTTGATCACCCCTTCGCGTGGCGGCGTGATGGTACCGGCCCAAACGGTTTCGATACTTCCCACGATGGTTGCACCAACCAGAATCTGTACCATCGGACCATGATCGGTATCGAACACACAAATCACGCGCTCGTTACGTGCAAACAGGTTTGGAATGTTACGCGCGGTCAGAGGGTTGACGGAGTAAAGGTCGCCTGGCACGTAAATCATTTCGCGCAGGATACCGTTACACGGCATATGTACCCGGTGATAATCACGCGGGGCGAGGTAAGTGGTGACAAACTCACCGTCCTGGAACTGTTCCGCCAGTGTATCATTACCCGCCAGCAGTGCCTGCAACGAGTAGTAATGGCCTTTGGCCTGGAAAATCTGATCCCCTTCGATGCGACCTAACTGACTGATGGCACCATCGGCAGGCAGAGCCAGCAGCGTGGCATCGGGATCGATCGGGCGAGCCCCCTCTTTTAACGGGCGCACGAAGAAATCATTAAAGGTGCGATAGCTGGCGGTGTCTGGTTTGCTGGCTTCCGCCATATCCACTTTGTAGTACCAGACAAAAATATCGATGACCGCTTTGGTCAGCCAGCCACCACGACGACTGGCACCCCAACCGGCAAGTTCGGTCAGTCCTTTCTTAGGCAGAATATGATTCAGGCCGAGCTTAAAACGATCAAACACCTTAGCCTCCTGGCTTTATTACACATCGTTTATACAAAAGGGGGCGGATTGTAGCAGCGCCCCGGTCAGTTGGCGAATGTGCCGTTGTATACCCTCCATCCTTCAAACGGCAGGTGCGTTGGCTGGGCTCGCTGACCCCAGTCACTTACCTGAGTAAGCGCCTGGGATTCACTCGTTTGCCGCCTTCCTGCCGTTCGAATGATTTTGGGTATAACCGTTAATCTTCGCTGGCGGAAAAGTTTTTACGCGTTTTTACTTGCGCCATGCTTTCCAGAATTCGGTGGTAGTTATCGAAGCGAGAAGCATCGATGATGCCGTTCTCTACCGCTTCACGAATAGCACAGCCGGGATCATTGCCGTGTTTGCAGTCGCGAAACTTGCAACTGCCAAGAAACTCACGGAATTCGACAAATCCACGGGTGATTTGTTCCGGCTCCAGGTGCCATAAACCAAATTCGCGTACACCCGGCGAATCAATCACATCGCCGCCGTGCGGGAAATGGTACAAGCGTGCGGCAGTGGTGGTGTGCTGGCCAAGACCTGAAACATCCGACACGTCGTTAGTCAGGATCTCATCACCCGCGACATCGAGGCCCAGCAGCGCATTCAGCAGGCTGGATTTGCCGACACCGGACTGCCCGGCAAAGATGCTGATACGTCCGGTTAACGCAGCTTCCAGCTCATCGAGGCCGTTTTTGGCGCGGCTGGACACCATCAGGACGCGATAACCAATGTGGCGGTAAATCGCCATCTGTTCATCAACAAAAGCACGCGCTTCATCGTCCAGCAGATCGGTTTTGTTCAATACCAGCAGTGGCTCGATCCCCAGGGTTTCACTGGCGACCAGATAACGATCGATGATGTTAAGTGACAACTCAGGCAGGATCGCCGACACGATAATGATCTGATCGATATTGGCGGCGATCGGTTTGACACCGTCGTAGAAGTCGGGGCGCGTCAATACGCTGGTACGATCGTATACCGCTTCGACGATCCCTTTGCCGCCGTTCTCATTGGCCGCACGCCAGACCACGCGATCGCCGGTAACCAGCGATCGAATGGTGCGACGAATATTGCAGCGATGCACCTCGCCTGCGCTGTCTTCAACGTCTGCGTGCATGCCGAAGCGGCTGATCACTACGCCATCGGTTGGCTCCCCAAACAGGCTATCATCCGGTTCCGGCTTTTCGCTCCGTTGCTTCAGACGACGCTCATGGTTCGCGCTTACGCGACGTTGTTGACCCTTCGACAGTTTATTTTTGCTCACGCATCCTCTCACGCTTTCGCCAGGCTTCGCCCCGCTGGGCAAAACGTCTATGATACACCTTAATTTAGTGTAATGACGACTTTGGCAACGGGCGGAAAATGCATGACAGCTGGAAATGAAAATAATCTGATTTGGATCGACCTCGAAATGACCGGGCTGGATCCAGAACGCGATCGCATCATTGAGATCGCTACGCTGGTAACGGATGCCAATCTGAATATTCTGGCGGAAGGGCCGGTGATGGCGGTACATCAGTCCGATGCGCAGTTGGCGCTGATGGATGACTGGAATGTGCGTACCCATACCAACAGCGGTCTGGTGGATCGCGTGAAGGCCAGCCAGTTTGACGATCGTGCCGCAGAACTGGCGACTATCGAATTTTTGCAACAGTGGGTGCCTGCTAATACCTCGCCGATTTGTGGCAACAGCATCGGTCAGGATCGTCGCTTCCTGTTCAAATATATGCCGGAGCTGGAGGCTTATTTCCACTACCGTTATCTCGATGTCAGTACCCTGAAAGAGTTGGCGCGTCGCTGGAAGCCAGACATCCTGCCAGGCTTCAAAAAAAGCGGCAGCCATCAGGCATTGGATGATATCCGCGAGTCCGTGGCGGAACTGGCGTATTACCGCGAGCATTTTTTGCAGCTTTAATCGCCTTCGGGTGCGCAGGAAAACAGCAGGTTGCTGAATTAATCGGCAAACGCGCAGAAAGCGCAAAATTTTGCTTTCAGGCTCTTGCGATGGAAAGGATTTCTCGTATAATGCGCACCCCGTACCGATGAAGAATTTCGGTGCGGCCAGAACCAAGATGATGCGGGAATAGCTCAGTTGGTAGAGCACGACCTTGCCAAGGTCGGGGTCGCGAGTTCGAGTCTCGTTTCCCGCTCCAAAATTTGGTTCAGCAGTACCTCCTATGCGGGAATAGCTCAGTTGGTAGAGCACGACCTTGCCAAGGTCGGGGTCGCGAGTTCGAGTCTCGTTTCCCGCTCCAAAATTTGTATAGCAGTACCTCCTACGCGGGAATAGCTCAGTTGGTAGAGCACGACCTTGCCAAGGTCGGGGTCGCGAGTTCGAGTCTCGTTTCCCGCTCCAGTTTTGAATATTCATTTAAGTTATTTGTCTTCGGTCACGAGCAAAACTAAAACTGTGGCAGCCAAACCGTTTTCTGGAAAGTTTGCGCAATGCTGCAAAGTCAAAAATTGATGAACTGACGACAGTCGCTGCCTTGATAGGCCAGCAGGTTATCCACAATCTGCCCGGTGCATTCAGACGGCGTTTTACCCTATATGCAAAACCGTTTTGAACAGAGTTATCCACAGGCTCTGGACGATTGCTTATATCCTAATGTATGTATAAATGTTTACGATAAATTTATAATTTATTGATTTTAATCTATTTTTTCATGTTTCAGACTGTTGTTAAACTTACTGGACGATATAACGGGGCATCCCGTTAATCGGCTTGATAATTTTATTCACAGCATGTGGAAAAGGATTTTATCCTGCAAATTTGTTCAATCACGCATCACGCGCCAGACCTTTTTCAATCGCTCGTACCAGACGCAATTTCTGTGCAGGCTGGACCTCAACTTTAAGAGCGGCACGCTTCTCACGCTGTTGAGCCAGCGCCCAATCGATATGTTCATCCAGCAAGGGATGCTCTCCTGAACGCTGTTGCAACACGGCGATATTTTCTTCTGACCAGGGCGCATTGCCCAATGCCACCGCTACGTTACGCAACCAACGCAGATGTCCAATACGGCGAATGGCCGACCCTTCAGTCACGCGCAAAAATTTTGCTTCATCCCACATAAACAGCGTGGTGAGCGGTGGTGCATGCAGCACGGCACGCGGTGAAAAATCGTCTTCGTCGGTGAGTTGCCCATAGCGGTTCCACGGACAAATCAACTGGCAATCGTCGCAACCATAGATACGGTTGCCAATCAGCGGGCGAAACTCTTCCGGGATGGCACCTTCCAGTTCAATGGTCAGGTAAGAGATACAACGTCGCGCATCTACGGTGTACGGCTCGACAATCGCTGATGTCGGGCAGATGGTCATACAGGCGACACAACGGCCACACTGTTCTTCCTGCGGGGTATCTACTGGCAACGGCAAGTCGATCAGCAACTCGCCGAGGAAAAACCACGAACCCGCTTCACGGTTGAGAATCAGTGAATGTTTGCCGGTCCAGCCCAGGCCTGCTTTGGCTGCCAGTGGACGTTCCAGCAGCGGGGCGGAATCAACAAATGGGCGGAAATTCAGTTCGCCACACTGCTCCTGAATCTTTTCCCCGAGCTTTTTCAGTCGATTGCGTAATACTTTGTGATAATCGCGGCCCAGCGCATAGCGGCTGACATAACCCAGTTGCGGATTTTTCAGCGTGCTGGCGAAGGCCGCTTTGGCCGGCAGGTAATTCATACGAACGCTGATCACCCGCAATGTGCCGGGTAGTAACTCATGGGGACGCGCGCGCATCATGCCATGACGCGCCATCCACTCCATCTCACCGTGGTATTGTTTATCCAGCCACGCCTGCAACCTGGGTTCTTCAAGGCTGAGATCGGTATCGCAAATACCGACTTGCTGGAAGCCGAGTTCGCGCCCCCAGAGTTTAATCTGTTGAGCAAGCTGTTGAAGATCGAGAGGGTATGACATGAGAAACCAGGAATTGAACGCTAACACGCGCAGTTTATCACACTCTGTCTGGCCTGCGCAGGCGATAGGAAAACTGGAGCGCGATGCCGCCGACAGCCTGGGACTGACCCTGTATGAACTGATGCAGCGCGCCGGGCAGGCCAGCTATGAACTGGCACGTCGCTTATGGCCTGAAGCCAGTCACTGGTTGGTTCTCTGCGGGCACGGCAACAACGGCGGCGATGGATATGTGGTGGCGCGACTGGCGCAAGCGGCAGGCATCACGGTCACGCTGCTGGCGTGTGAAGGCAGCAAACCGCTACCGGAAGAAGCGCAGCAAGCGCGTGAAGCATGGCTGGCGGCAGGCGGAGTGATTCATGCAGCCGATGCCTGCTGGCCGGAACAGGTTGAGGTGATCATTGATGCTCTGCTCGGCACCGGGCTGAACCGTGCGCCTGCTGCACCTTATGACCATCTGATTACGCTCGCCAATGCTCATGCGGCACCGGTGCTGGCAATCGACATGCCTTCAGGGCTGGCGGCAGCCAACGGTACGGCGCCGGGGGCGACTATGCTGGCCGCGCATACCTTAAGCATGATTGTGTTGAAACCCGGACAACTTACCGGCAAAGCGCGTGATTATATCGGGCAATTGCATGTCGATGAGCTGGGGCTGTCGGTCTTTCTTGCGGGTAACCCGGCACCGATGCAGCGTGTTGATGCTCAGGACCTCTCTCGTTGGCTGAAGCCGCGTAAAGCCACCTCGCATAAGGGCGATCATGGTCGTTTACTGGTGGTTGGCGGGGATCGGGGAACGGCGGGCGCGATTCGCATGACGGCAGAAGCAGCATTGCGTGCCGGGGCAGGGCTTGTGCGCGTGCTGACGCATGAAGATAATATCGCGCCAATCCTGACCGCCCGACCGGAACTGATGGTGGATGCGCTGGTCGAAGAACGGCTACAGCAGGCGTTGGAATGGGCGGATGTGATTGCCATTGGCCCAGGCTTGGGCCAGCGCGATTGGGGTAAACAGGCGCTGAAAACGGTTGTAGCCTGCGAAAAGCCGATGCTTTGGGATGCGGATGCGCTCAACCTGCTGGCAATCAATGCGGATTACCGTCAGAATCGCATCATTACGCCACATCCCGGCGAAGCGGCGCGTCTGCTGGGCGTCAAGACCAGCGAAATTGAGAGCGACCGCATCCATGCCGCCCAGACATTGGTCAAACGCTACGGTGGCGTCGTGGTGTTGAAAGGGGCGGGTACGGTGATCGCTGATGACCAGGGAAACCTGGTCATCAGCGATGTTGGCAATGCCGGTATGGCCTCTGGCGGTATGGGCGATATATTAAGCGGCATTATTGCCGCGCTGATGGGCCAAAAACTGGCCCTGTTTGATGCGGCCTGTGCAGGCTGCGTGGCGCATGGTGCAGCAGCGGACGCCGTTGCCCGCCAGCGCGGTACACGCGGTATGCTGGCCACTGATTTGTTCGAGCTGCTGTGGCAGTTTGTTAATCCAGAGATGATCCAACAATAAAGAATGAAGACCTGTGTTATTTCTTTGCCTGATGAAGCGGCAACTCTTGAACTTGGCGCGCAGCTGGCTCGCGTATGCAACAGCGCGCTGGTGATTTATTTATATGGCGATTTGGGCGCGGGTAAAACGACATTCAGTCGTGGTTTTTTGCAGGCGCTGGGCCATCAGGGCAATGTTAAAAGCCCGACTTATACGCTGGTCGAACCCTATACGCTGGATAGCCGTACGTTATACCACTTCGACCTGTATCGTTTAGCCGATCCGGAAGAACTGGAGTTTATGGGAATTCGCGACTATTTCAGCGGCGATGCCATTTGCCTGGTTGAATGGCCACAGCAGGGTGCGTGTGTCTTACCTGAACCGGACCTGGCGCTGACATTGCGTTACGTTGACAATGCGCGTGAAGCAGAACTCCAGGCGGTTTCAGCGCAGGGCGAAACCCTGCTACAACAGTTCCAGCAGTGCAGGGATCAGGCATGATGTCACGGATGAAAATGGCGTTGCTGGCGCTGCTCTGCCTGTTCTCCACCTCGGCGCTGGCCGCCACATTAGCAGATATCAAAGTCGATAATGGTGACAGTCAGGCGACGGTCACCCTGAGCTTTAACGGTCAGCCTGTGTACGGTTTTTTTCCGTTGCACAACCCCGATCGCGTGGTACTGGATATCCGCCAGAGCGGCAATATTCAGGGATTGCCGTTGACGTTCAGCGGCGAAAATATCGTTAAGCGTATCCGCAACAGTAAGCCACAAGATAAGCAGAGTATTCGTCTGGTATTTGAATTAACCCAGGCTGCGCGTACCCGCGCAACGACTCAGCGTGATGGCAATCAGTATCGCGTGGTGTTCACCATTCGCGGTACGCAAACGGCGAAGCGCAATGCGGCACCGGTCAGCTCGGTGCGCGAAACCACGAGCAGCAATCAGGGAAATCCGTTTAACGCTAACCCGGTAACCACGGTCAGCAGGAGTAATACCACCATCCGTCCCGGTGGCGCGGTGAGTCGTAACGAACCGGTGATTGTCGCGATTGATGCCGGTCACGGCGGCCAGGACCCCGGTGCGACCGGGCAGCGTGGTTTGCATGAGAAAAATGTCACCATCGCCATCGCACGTAAATTGAAAGCATTGATGGATCAGGACCCGATGTTTAAACCGGTCCTGACGCGTACCGGAGACTACTTTATCTCGGTGATGGGCCGCTCTGACGTTGCGCGCAAAGAAAACGCCAACCTGCTGGTATCCATTCACGCCGATGCGGCACCCAGCCACTCAGCAACCGGCGCCTCGGTGTGGGTGCTATCCAACCGTCGCGCGAACAGCGAAATGGCAAACTGGCTGGAACAGAAAGAGAAACAATCAGAACTGCTGGGCGGCGCAGGTGATCTGCTGGCGAATACCCAGGCCGATCCCTATCTGAGCCAGGCGGTATTGGATCTGCAATTCGGCCATTCGCAGCGTGTTGGCTATGATGTGGCGGTGAAGGTGTTGCAGCAGTTGCGTGGCATTACGCCGTTGCATAAACGTCTGCCTGAGCATGCCAGCCTCGGTGTATTACGTTCACCGGATATCCCCTCTTTATTGGTCGAAACCGGCTTTATCAGTAATTTGACTGAGGAGCGGCTGCTGGGCAGCAGCGCTTATCAGCAGAAGATTGCACAGTCGATTTATAAAGGGTTACGTAATTACTTCCTGGCGCACCCGTTGCAATCGGTCCCAAGGGAAGAAAACCGCCCGCTGGATAACGCACCAGTGGTAAGCGTCGCCAGTAATCCGGCGACAGGCACGGTGCAATATACGGGTGCGACACAACGCCATACCGTGACGCGTGGTGAAACCTTGTCAGGTATCGCCGCAAAATACGGTGTCAGTATGGCAACGCTGCGCGAGATGAACAGCCTGAAACGTGATGTGGTTTGGGTTGGGCAACGCCTGAAGGTGCCGGCGAAATCGACCGTCACCGCAAGTACCTCGCGTGGTCCGGTTCGCCATAAGGTAGTGCGCGGTGACTCATTAACCGCAATTGCCGCCCATTATGGCGTCAGCCCCAATGCCATCATGCAGGCCAATAATATGAAGTCCTCTAACGTGATGTTGGGGCAAACTCTGAAAATCCCGCAATCCTGATTGCTGGCCCCTGGTGGGCCAGCCAGCTACAAGGATCACCACCATGCCTATACAGATTTTACCGCCACAGCTGGCAAACCAGATCGCCGCAGGCGAAGTGGTGGAGCGTCCGGCATCGGTGGTGAAAGAGCTGGTGGAAAACAGCCTCGATGCCGGGGCCACGCGTATCGATGTGGACATCGAAAAGGGCGGCGCAAAGTTAATCCGCATTCGTGATAACGGTTGTGGGATAGCTAAAGATGAACTGGCGATGGCACTGGCGCGACATGCAACCAGCAAAATTGCCTCGCTGGACGATCTCGAAGCCATTGTCAGCCTGGGCTTCCGTGGCGAAGCGCTCGCCAGTATCAGTTCGGTGTCCCGCCTGACGCTCACTTCACGTACTGAAGATCAAACCGAAGCCTGGCAGGCCTACGCCGAAGGGCGGGAAATGGCGGTCACGGTTAAACCGGCGGCACATCCGGTTGGCACCACGCTGGAAGTCCTCGACCTGTTTTACAACACCCCGGCCCGCCGTAAATTCATGCGTACGGAGAAAACCGAGTTTACCCACATTGATGAAGTGATTCGTCGCATTGCGCTGGCGCGTTTCGATGTGGCGATCTCGCTCAGCCATAACGGTAAGTTGATGCGCCAGTATCGTGGCGTGACTCAGGATGCACAGCGTGAGCGTCGACTTGGGGCGATTTGCGGCACCACCTTTATGCAGCATGCGCTGAGGATTGACTGGCAGCATGATGATTTGGCCCTGCGCGGCTGGGTGGCTGATCCGGCCGGTTCACGTCAGGTGACGGACCTGCAATATTGCTACGTCAATGGCCGTATGATGCGCGATAAACTGATCAATCACGCCATTCGCCAGGCCTATCAAACCCAGTTAGGTGATGAGCAGCAACCGGCTTACGTGCTTTATCTGGAAATTGATCCGCACCAGGTGGATGTTAACGTTCATCCGGCCAAGCACGAAGTCCGTTTTCACCAGTCACGTCTGGTCCATGATTTTATCTGGCAAGGGGTGATGAGCGCCTTACAGGCCAGCCGTGCTGCTGAATTGCCGATTGCACACGCAGAAGAACCTGCGCCACAGTGGCAGCCGGAGAACCGGCAGGCGGCGGGCGGAAATCATTTTTCCCAGCCAGCGGCAACGCCACGTCGCTCAGGCGCTGCGGGCGGTGGCTGGCAGTCGCAAGAGCCAGGCTATAACACGCGTGAAGGGGCGGCCTATCAGAAACTGATACAAACGCCGGTCAGCGTGCCGACGCCGGCAAAAGCGCCATCCGTCCCGGCCCCCGTGCCTAAACCCGCAAGCGAAACACCGCTTGCGGCTCATGTGCAAAGCTTTGGGCGGGTACTGAGCGTGGTTCGTCAATGTTATGCCTTGCTGGAGCGTGGCGATACGCTGCAATTACTCTCTTTACCGGTGGCCGCACGTTGGCTAAAACAGGCCCAGTTGCAACCTGGAGAAGAAGGGCTGAAACCACAGCCGTTACTGATCCCTGTCAGGCTGAAAGTCGCGGCAGAGGAGATGGCGGTAATTGGCCGACAAGCGGCATTGTTAACGGCGATGGGCATTGATTTACAACGGGAAGGGCAGCATGTGACGCTCCGCGCGGTGCCTTTACCGTTACGCACACAAAATTTACAAATCTTGATTCCAGAACTGTTAGGCTATCTCGCCCGGCAGCAAGAGGTTTCTGCGTTCGCACTGGCCCAGTGGCTGGCCCGTCGTGACAATGCAGAAGCCCCGCACTGGAATCACTCGCAGGCGATTACGTTGCTGGCGGAGCTGGAACGGCTATGCCCGCAACTGTTAAAGTCGCCGCCTTCTGGCCTGTTACAGGCCGTTGAGATTGAGAGCGCGATTAACGCGTTGAAGCATGAGTGAACTGAACCAGGCTAGCCGGCCTAAGGCAATTTTTTTGATGGGCCCGACTGCCTCCGGTAAGACGGCGCTGGCAATTTCGTTGCGTCAGCATCTTCCGGTGGAACTTATTAGCGTTGACTCTGCCTTAATCTATCGCGGGATGGATATTGGCACGGCGAAGCCGTCCGAAGAGGAGTTAGCGCAAGCACCCCATCGCTTGCTGGACATTCGCGACCCGGCGGAGGCGTATTCCGCTGCCGAATTTCGTCGTGATGCGTTGGCAGAAATGGCGGAAATCACCCAAAGGGGTAAGATTCCGTTGCTTGTTGGTGGAACCATGCTCTACTTCAAGGCGTTGCTTGAAGGATTGTCGCCGCTGCCCTCGGCCGATCCGGACGTGCGTCAGCGGATAGAGCAAATGGCGGCGGAGAAAGGTTGGGATGCCTTGCACCGTCAGCTGTGTGAAATCGATCCGGTCGCCGGTGGTCGTATTCATCCGAATGATCCGCAGAGACTTTCGCGAGCACTGGAAGTTTTTTTTATTTCGGGTAAAACTTTAACGGAACTGACAAAAACATCCGGTGAAGCGTTACCCTACGACGTGTATCAGTTCGCAATCGCTCCGGCGAATCGCGAATTGCTACATCAACGCATTGCGTTGCGTTACAACCAGATGCTGGCGTCAGGGTTTGAAGCGGAGGCTCGCGCTCTGTTTGCACGAGGTGATTTGCATACGGATATGCCTTCCATTCGCTGTGTTGGTTATCGTCAAATGTGGTCTTATCTCACTGGCGAAATCGATTACAACGAAATGGTTTATCGGGGAATTTGCGCAACCCGGCAGCTCGCGAAACGCCAGATGACCTGGTTACGTGGCTGGCCTGACGTGCACTGGTTAGACAGTGACGAGCCAGATTTAGCGCGTAATGCGGTGCTTCAGGTTGTTAGTGCGAAGCAGGGATGATTGTGTACAATTGATCCGTTATCGTGCGCAAATTTTTTACGCAGTTTTTCTGAACCACGGTTCAAAAAGTAACAAACAACAAGCATATAAGGAAAAGATAGAATGGCTAAGGGGCAATCATTACAAGACCCGTTTTTGAACGCACTGCGTCGTGAACGTGTACCGGTTTCGATCTATTTGGTGAATGGTATTAAGCTGCAAGGGCAGATTGAATCCTTCGATCAGTTCGTTATTTTGTTGAAAAACACAGTTAGCCAGATGGTGTATAAGCACGCCATCTCTACAGTGGTTCCTTCTCGTCCGGTATCGCACCATAGCAACAATGCGGGCGGCGGAAGCAGTAACTACCACCACGGCGGAAGCAACCAGGCCGCTCAGTCGCAGCCACAACAAGACGGCGATAACGCAGAATAATTTTTGTGTTGCCGTGAAGCCAGGGCTGGAGAGCGCGAACGTTTTCCCGTCCTGGTTATTTATTTTAGCGAGGTTATAGCTTGTTTGACCGTTATGATGCCGGTGAGCAGGCCGTACTGGTACACATCTGGTTCTCCCAAGACAAAGAGCTGGAAGATTTGCAGGAGTTTGAAACTCTTGTCTCTTCTGCGGGCGTCGAAGCGCTGCAGGTTATTACTGGCAGCCGTAAAGCGCCACATCCCAAATATTTTGTCGGTGAAGGAAAGGCAGTTGAAATTGCCGATGCGGTGAAAGCGAGTGGAGCATCGGTCGTTTTATTCGATCATGCCTTATCCCCTGCTCAGGAACGAAATCTTGAGCGGCTGTGCGAATGTCGCGTTGTCGATCGCACCGGCTTAATTCTCGATATTTTTGCTCAGCGCGCCCGTACCCATGAGGGTAAATTGCAGGTCGAGCTGGCACAGCTACGCCATCTGGCAACGCGTCTGGTTCGTGGCTGGACGCACCTTGAGCGCCAGAAGGGCGGTATCGGTTTGCGTGGTCCGGGTGAAACCCAGCTGGAAACGGACCGTCGTTTGCTGCGCAACCGTATCAGTCTGATCCTTTCCCGTCTTGAGCGCGTGGAAAAACAGCGTGAACAGGGACGACAGGCGCGCGCTAAAGCCGATGTGCCAACCGTTTCGTTGGTGGGATACACCAACGCCGGTAAATCCACCCTGTTCAACGCCATCACGTCAGCGGATGTTTATGCTGCGGATCAGCTGTTTGCGACGCTGGACCCGACCTTACGCCGTCTGAATGTGGCGGATGTGGGGGAAGTGGTGCTGGCAGATACGGTAGGTTTTATTCGTCACCTGCCTCACGATTTGGTGGCGGCGTTTAAGGCAACATTGCAGGAAACGCGTCAGGCCACCTTACTGATGCATGTGATTGATGCGGCTGATTTACGCGTCAATGACAACATCGAGGCAGTTAATGAAGTGTTGGCAGAGATTGAGGCCGACGAAATTCCTTCCCTGCTGATCATGAACAAAATCGATATGCTGGATGGTTTCGAACCGCGTATCGACCGTGATGAAGAGAATAAACCGATTCGCGTCTGGCTTTCCGCGCAGACCGGTGTCGGTCTGCCATTATTATGGCAGGCACTATCAGAACGTCTGGCGGGTGAAATTGCGCAGTATGATCTGCGTTTACCACCGGAAGCCGGACGTCTGCGCAGTCGTTTTTACCAGTTACAGGCGATTGAGAAAGAGTGGAATGAAGATGATGGCAGTGTAGGTTTACACGTACGAATGCCGATTGTGGACTGGCGTCGTTTATGTAAACAAGAGCCGTCGCTAGCCAGTTATATTGTTTGACCGTTGCCCAACTCATTTACCGGAACAGCCTGTACATCGGCTGTAAGGTAAAACGTAAATACAATAAATGGAGTAGAGACATGGCGTGGAATCAGCCCGGTAATAACGGACAGGACCGCGACCCGTGGGGAAGCAGCAATAATCAAGGCGGCAACTCTGGGGGAAACAAAGGAGGTCGCGATCAGGGACCACCTGATCTGGATGATATCTTCCGTAAACTGAGTAAAAAACTCGGTGGACTGGGCGGTGGCAAACAGAGTGACAACAACGGCCAGCGCAGCGGTGGTAGCGGTGGCAAATTGGTTGGCATCGTTGCCGCTGCGGCAGTGATCATCTGGGCGGCCAGCGGGTTCTACACCATTAAAGAAGCGGAGCGCGGCGTCGTCACCCGTTTCGGCAAATTCAGCCATCTGGTTGAGCCTGGTCTCAACTGGAAACCTACTTTTATCGACCATGTCCAAGCCGTCAACGTGGAGGCGGTGCGTGAACTCGCCGCTTCTGGCGTGATGCTGACGTCGGATGAAAACGTGGTGCGCGTGGAAATGAACGTGCAGTATCGCGTGACCGATCCGGAGCGTTATCTGTTTGCCGTGACCAGTGCTGACGATAGCCTGCGCCAGGCAACTGACAGCGCGCTGCGTGGCGTGATTGGTCGTTCCACTATGGATCGTATCCTGACGGAAGGCCGTACCGTGGTGCGTAGCGATACCCAGCGTGAAATAGACGAAACCATCCGTCCATACAATATGGGTATCACGCTGCTCGATGTGAACTTCCAGGCGGCACGTCCACCGGAAGAGGTGAAAGCCTCATTTGATGATGCGATTGCCGCGCGTGAAAACCGCGAGCAGTACGTACGTGAAGCAGAAGCTTATGCTAACGAAGTACAGCCGCGCGCGAATGGTCAGGCACAGCGTATCCTTGAAGAGGCGCGCGCTTACAAAGAGCGTACCGTGCTGGAAGCGCAGGGTGAAGTGGCGCGTTTTGCTCGCATGTTGCCGGAATATAAAGCCGCTCCGCAAATCACCAGAGAGCGTCTCTACATCGAAAGCATGGAACGCGTGCTCAGCCATACCCGCAAAGTGCTGGTTAACGATCGAGGCAACAACCTGATGGTCCTGCCGCTGGATCAGCTGATGCGTGGCGCTCAGGCAGCCCCAGGCCAGCCTGGCCAGAAAAATACCGATTTGATGAAGCTGCCGCCGGTTTCAGATAGCAGCGCCAGCAATAGCGACACTTCATCGTACAGTCCGAGCAGCATCATGGATCAGCGTCGCGCTAATGCGCTGCGTAACGATACCCAGCGTATGGGGAGGGAATAATCGATGCGTAAGCCAATTATCGCCGTAATTATCGTAGTGCTGGTGGTGCTTTACGCGTCACTGTTCGTGGTACAGGAAGGCCAGCGCGGTATCGTGTTGCGTTTCGGCAAGGTTCTGCGTGACAGCGAAAACAAACCGCTGGTGTACGCGCCGGGTCTGCATTTCAAGATCCCGTTTATTGAAACTGTGAAATCGCTGGACGCACGTATTCAGACGATGGACAACCAGGCAGATCGTTTTGTCACCAAAGAGAAAAAAGATCTGATTGTTGATTCCTACATCAAATGGCGTATCAGCGATTTCAGCCGTTACTACCTGGCAACGGGTGGTGGTGACGTTTCGCAGGCTGAAGTGCTGCTGAAACGTAAATTCAGCGACCGTCTGCGTTCTGAAATGGGACGTCTGGACGTGAAAGACATCGTGACTGACTCCCGTGGTCGTTTGACCACTGATGTTCGCGATGCGCTGAACACCGGTAGCGCGGGCAACGATGACGAAGTTCAGACGCCAGCGGCCGACGACGCGATTGCCAACGCGGCAGCACGCGTGGAGCGTGAAACCAACAGCAATGAACCGGCACCGAACCCGAACAGTATGGCGGCGCTGGGTATTGAGGTGGTCGACGTACGCATTAAGCAGATCAACCTGCCGACAGAAGTGTCTGACGCTATTTACAACCGTATGCGCGCTGAGCGTGAAGCGGTTGCGCGTAGTCAGCGTTCACAAGGCCAGGAAGAGGCGGAAAAATTGCGTGCTCAGGCGGATTATCAGGTAACCCGTACGCTGGCTGAAGCGCAGCGTCAGGCGTTGATCACCCGCGGTGAAGGGGATGCTGAAGCGGCGAAACTGTTTGCTGATGCATTCAGTCAGGATCCGGATTTCTACGCCTTTATCCGCAGTCTGCGTGCTTACGAGAACAGCTTTGCGGATAATCAGGATATTCTGGTTTTAAGCCCGGATAGCGATTTCTTCCGTTATATGAAGGCCCCCTCTAACGCCACGCGTTAATAACTGATATAAATTTAAGGCCGACAATGATGTCGGCCTTTTTTTTGGGGAAAGAATGATGAACACAACCATCTGGATGGCACTGGCTTTGGTGCTGGTTCTGGAAGGGCTGGGACCGATGTTTTTACCGCGTATCTGGCGGCGTATGATTCTGGCAATGGCACAGATGCCGGATCGTTTGTTACATCGGTTTGGTGGCGGCCTGGTGGTTGCTGGTGTGGTGATTTATTACATGGTTAGCGTCCATGCGAGCTAAAAATGCGCGTTCTGACTGAGCGGCATTGTGTCTCGCAGTCAATTTTCCCCCAAGATGTTGTATCGATCAAAACTCAGGCAAAAAACCACGCAATCGTATGCTAAAAGAGCTGAAAGTGAGAAAATCAGGTGGTAGAATCCATTTTTAAGCAATCGGTGATTTTGAAAAAATGGGTAAGAACGTCGTCGTACTGGGCACCCAATGGGGTGACGAAGGTAAAGGTAAGATCGTAGACCTTCTCACAGAGCGCGCGAAATACGTCGTGCGCTATCAAGGTGGTCACAATGCGGGCCACACGCTTGTCATCAACGGTGAAAAAACCGTCCTCCACTTAATTCCATCTGGCATTCTGCGTGATAACGTAACCAGCATCATTGGTAACGGCGTTGTTCTGTCGCCTGAAGCGCTGATGAAAGAGATGAAAGGCCTTGAGGAGCGCGGTGTACCGGTACGTGAACGTCTGCTGCTGTCTGAAGCTTGCCCGTTAATTCTGCAATACCATGTTGCAATGGATAAAGCGCGTGAAACTGCGCGCGGTGCCAAAGCTATCGGTACTACCGGTCGTGGTATCGGCCCGGCGTATGAAGATAAAGTTGCACGCCGTGGTCTGCGCGTTGGCGACCTTTTCAACAAAGAAACCTTCGCCGCCAAGCTGAAAGAAGTGGTTGATTACTATAACTTCCAGTTGGTGCACTACTACAAAGAAGAAGCCGTTGATTACGACAAAGTGCTGAATGATGTGATGGCAGTTGCCGACATCCTGACCAGCATGGTGGTTGACGTGTCTGAACTGCTGGATACTGCGCGTCAGCGTGGCGATCTGATCATGTTCGAAGGTGCCCAGGGCACGCTGCTGGACATCGACCACGGTACTTATCCCTACGTGACTTCATCGAACACCACCGCAGGTGGTGTGGCAACCGGCTCAGGTATTGGTCCGCGTTATGTGGATTATGTGCTGGGTATCGTGAAAGCTTACTCAACGCGTGTGGGTGCAGGTCCGTTCCCGACTGAGCTGTTTGAGGAAACGGGTGAATTCCTGTGCCAGAAAGGTCACGAGTACGGTGCCACTACCGGTCGCCGTCGTCGTACCGGCTGGCTCGATGCGGTTGCTGTACGTCGTGCTGTACAGATCAACTCATTGTCAGGTTTCTGCATGACCAAACTGGACGTGCTGGATGGCCTGAAAGAAGTGAAAATTTGTGTGGCTTATCGCATGCCAGATGGTCGCGAAGTCACCACTACGCCGCTGGCTGCTGAAGGCTGGGAAGGTATTGAGCCGATTTACGAATCAATGCCGGGCTGGAGTGAAAACACCTTTGGCGTGAAAACGCTGGAAGGTCTGCCGCAAGCCGCGCGTGATTACATTAAACGTGTGGAAGAGGTAACCGGTGTGCCGATAGATATTATTTCTACTGGCCCTGACCGTGAAGAAACGATGATTTTGCGCCATCCATTCGACGCATAATCCCCTCAGGCCGGACTCTGTCCGGCCTCTGCTTATCTGCTCTTTGACTCCGCTCACACCATTTTTTCTTGCAAATATCGATAGTTGCCTGAAAAAAACGCACCGGCCTTCACACACTGGTTTATCATCATAATTAAACACCACGCCCGCTGGCGCATAACAATAACATCCGATGATTTACTGAGGTAAATGTGCAGCTTACAAGTTTTACTGATTATGGTCTGCGCGCTCTGATTTACATGGCGACGTTGCCGGAAGGCAGACAGACCAACATTACCGAAGTGACCGATACCTACGGGGTGTCGCGTAATCACATGGTCAAAATCATCAACCAACTCAGTCGGGCCGGGTTTGTGGCCGCAACGCGCGGTAAAAACGGCGGAATTCGTTTAGGCATGGACCCGGAAAAAATTGTCATTGGCGACGTTGTAAGAAAAATGGAGCCATTACAATTGGTTAATTGTAGTGAATGTTCGATTACGCCAGCCTGTCGCTTGCGTAAAGCCTTGAACGATGCGGTCCAGTTATTTCTGAAAGAACTGGATAACTACACCCTGGCCGATCTCGTCAAAGGTAACGACCCTTTGTACCAAATTTTATTGTCCGAACCGCCGGTGGCAATCCATCAAAAATGACATCGGAGGAACCGTAATGTCAAAAGACCCTTTTCAGGACAGAGAAGCTGAAAAATATGAAAACCCGATTCCAAGTCGGGAATTTATCCTCGCGCTACTAGAAAAGCGTGAAAAACCTGCCAACCGCGAGGACATCGCGCAGGAACTTAACATCACCAGCGAGGAGCAGCTGGAAGCGTTGCGTCGTCGTCTGCGTGCGATGGAACGCGATGGTCAACTGGTATTTACCCGTCGTCAATGTTACGCCCTGCCAGAACGTCTCGATCTGCTACGCGGTAAAGTCATTGGCCACCGTGATGGCTATGGTTTCCTGCGTGTGGAAGGACAGAAAGATGATTTCTATCTCTCCGCAGAGCAGTTGAAATTGTGTCTGCACGGCGACGTGATTCTGGCACAACCTGGCGGTGCGGATCGTAAAGGCCGCCGCGAGGCACGCGTGGTGCGGGTACTGGAACCGCGCAACAGCCAGATTGTTGGTCGTTACTTTACCGATGCCGGCACGGGGTTTGTGGTGCCGGACGACAGCCGTCTGAGCTTTGATATCCTGATCCCGCAGGACCAGACGCTGAATGCGCGTATGGGATCCGTGGTGGTGGTGGAGATCACCCAGCGCCCAACACGTCGTACCAAGGCATTGGGTAAAGTCACCGAAGTGCTTGGTGACAACATGGGAACCGGTCTGGCCGTTGATATGGCGCTGCGCACCCATGAAATCCCCCATGTTTGGCCGGAAGCGGTAGAAAAGCAGATCGCTCAACTGAAAGAAGAAGTACCAGAAGCGGCGAAGAAAGGCCGTGTCGATTTGCGCCAACTGCCGTTAGTCACCATTGATGGTGAAGATGCACGCGATTTCGACGATGCGGTCTACTGCGAGAAAAAACGCGGTGGCGGCTGGCGCTTATGGGTAGCGATTGCCGATGTCAGCTATTACGTGCGTCCGGGCACGGCGCTGGACAACGAAGCGCACCAGCGCGGCACGTCGGTCTATTTCCCGTCCCAGGTTGTCCCGATGCTGCCGGAAGTGCTGTCGAATGGTCTGTGCTCACTGAATCCGCAGGTCGATCGCCTGTGTATGGTGTGTGAAATGACCATCTCCGCCAGCGGTAAACTCACCGGTTACAAACACTATGAAGCGGTGATGAATTCACACGCACGTCTGACCTACACCAAAGTGTGGAACATTCTGCAAGGTAACCCGGAGCTGCGTGAGCAATATGCTCCGCTGGTGAAGCATCTTGAAGAGTTGCATCGGATGTACCAGGTGCTGGAAAAGGCGCGTGAACAGCGTGGCGGCATCTCGTTTGAAACCGAAGAAGCCAAATTTATCTTCAACGCCGATCGCCGCATTGAACGTGTCGAGCGCACGGTCCGTAACGATGCGCACAAGCTGATTGAAGAGTGCATGATCCTCGCTAACATCGCTTCAGCGCGCTTTGTTGAGAAGAACGAAGAACCCGCGTTGTTCCGCGATCACGATCGTCCCAGTGATGACAGCATCACCAGTTTCCGCACCGTGCTCAACGAACTGGGTCTGAGCCTGCCGGGTGGCAGCAAACCGCAGCCGATCGATTATGCCGAGTTGCTGACGCAAATAGCCGATCGACCGGACGCGGAAATGCTGCAAACCATGCTGCTGCGTTCGATGAAACAAGCGGTGTACGACCCGGAAAACCGCGGCCACTTTGGCCTCGCGCTGGCGTCGTATGCACACTTTACTTCGCCGATTCGCCGCTACCCGGATCTGCTGCTGCATCGCGCTATCAAGTATCTGCTGGCGAAAGAGCAGGGTGAAGAGAAGGGCAACACCACGGCTACCGGCGGTTATCACTACGACATGCAGCAGATGCTGCAACTCGGTCAGCACTGCTCGATGACTGAGCGCCGTGCTGACGAAGCCACCCGTGACGTCGCCGACTGGCTGAAATGCGACTTTATGCAGGATCAGGTGGGTAACGTCTTTAACGGTGTGATCTCCAGCGTGACCGGTTTTGGTTTCTTCGTGCGTCTCAACGATTTGTTTATCGATGGTCTGGTGCATGTGTCATCGCTGGATAATGATTACTATCGTTTCGATCCGGTGGGCCAACGCCTGATCGGCGAGTCCGGCGGACGTACTTATCGTCTCGGTGACGCGGTAGAAGTACGGGTTGAAGCGGTGCATATGGATGAACGCAAAATCGACTTCGCGCTGATTTCCAGCAAGCGTGTGCCGCGTGGTGAGGGCAAAACCGTCCGTGAGCGCGAGAAGCGTGGCGGCAAGCCTCCGGCGAAGCGTCGCCGTGACGCCGGTAAAAGCGTGAATTTCGAGCCGGATGAGGCTTTCCGCAGTGGCAAGAAAAAACCGGCCAAAGCGAAAAGCGAGAAAAAAAGCAAAAAAGTCTCCGAAAAAACCCGTAAAATCGCCGCCGCCACAAAAGCGAAGCGTGCGGCGAAGAAGAAAACCAGCGAAGCCTGATGCCATAAAGTTCCGGCACATTTCGTAGCGGTGCGATTTAGCGCGCAGATTTTACAAAGCGCGCAATGAATTGCGCCGCTACTGTTCGACATCCAACCTTGAGCTAAGTAATGAGTGAAATAATTTTTGGTATCCATGCCGTGCAGGCGTTGCTGGAGCGTGACCCCCAGCGTTTTCAGGAAGTCTTTATCCTCAAAGGCCGTGACGATCGTCGCCTGCAACCGCTGATCGCTGCATTGGAAGCTCAGGGAATTGCCGTGCAAGTCGCGAACCGCCAGTGGCTCGATAGTCAGGCAGAAGGCGGGGTACATCAGGGTATCGTGGCGCGCGTGAAGCCGGGTAAAAATTATCAGGAAGGGGATCTCCCGGATCTGCTGGAATCCATTGAGAATCCGTTCCTGTTGATCCTTGATGGTGTTACCGATCCGCATAACCTCGGTGCCTGCCTGCGCAGTGCCGATGCGGCTGGTGTGCACGCGGTGATCGTGCCAAAAGATCGCTCGGCGCAACTGAATGCGACGGCGAAGAAAGTGGCTTGTGGCGCCGCAGAAAACGTCCCGTTGATTCGTGTCACCAACCTGGCGCGCACCATGCGTCTGCTCCAGGAATATCAGGTCTGGATCGTCGGTACCGCCGGTGAAGCCGATCATACGTTGTATCAGAGCAAGCTGCCGGCGTCCCTGGCGCTGGTGATGGGGGCGGAAGGTGAGGGCATGCGCCGTCTGACCCGTGAACATTGCGATGAACTGATCAGCATTCCGATGGCGGGCAGCGTCTCCTCCCTCAACGTCTCGGTAGCCACCGGCATTTGCCTGTTTGAGGCCGTACGCCAACGTCAGGCGTGATCCCCACCGCAAATTAGTTTCTGTGCCAGGCATAACTGCGCGTCGTCCTCATACTTAGTGTGACGGGTAAGCGCGAGGAGCCGTTATGACCTGGACCACTCACAACGTTTTCAATCAACCTCAGCCACTGAGCAACAGCAACCTGTTCACCCGCGATCTGCCGTTATGCGAAGCTGTCGCGCGTGAAGGTGCCAGCTGGGATCGAGAGTGGCTGGCCTCTGTGGGCCTGCAACTCGGCAGTGCCGAATCACTGGAACTGGGGCGACTGGCCAATGCTCAGCCACCGGAATTGGTGCGCTATGACGCGCGCGGCGAACGACTGGATGAGGTGCGTTTTCATCCCGCCTGGCATCTGTTGATGCAGGGATTATGCGCCAGCCGCCTGCATAATCTGAGCTGGCAACCCGATGTACAACCCAATGCGATGGTCGCGCGCGCCGCGCGTTTTATTTTGCACGCGCAGGTAGAAGCGGGCTCTCTTTGTCCGGTGACCATGACCCATGCCGCCATCCCGCTGCTGCAAAACCATCTACCTGAGCCCTACGCCGACTGGCGCGATGCGTTACTGAGCGACCGTTATGATGCACATCATCAACCCGGTAATAAAAAGCGCGGTTTGCTGATTGGCATGGGGATGACCGAGAAGCAAGGCGGCACTGATGTGCTCAGCAACAGCACACGCGCGGAACCGCTGGGAGGGCGTGGGCCAGGTGAGACTTATCGTATCGTCGGGCATAAATGGTTTTTCTCGGTGCCGCAAAGCGATGCGCACCTGATCCTGGCACAGACCGCGGGTGGCCTGAGCTGCTTTTTCCTGCCGCGCCTGTTACCGGATGGCGAGCGTAACGCCATTCGGCTTGAACGTCTGAAAGACAAACTCGGCAACCGTTCCAATGCCAGCTGCGAAGTGGAATTCCAGGACGCCATCGGCTGGTTAATGGGCGAAGAGGGCGAAGGCATCCGTCTGATTCTGAAGATGGGAGGAATGACGCGTTTCGATTGCGCGCTTGGCAGTCACGGGCTGATGCGTCGCGCCTTCTCCATCGCCCTGCATCATGCGCAACAACGCCAGGTGATGGGCAAAAATCTCAGCGATCAGCCCCTGATGCGCACGGTGCTGGCACAGCAGGCGCTCCAGCTAGAGGGACAAACAGCCCTGCTGCTGCGTCTGGCTCGTGCCTGGTCAACCCCGGTCAGCGAGCATGAGCGCCTCTATGCGCGGCTGTTCACTCCCGCAGCCAAGTATGTTATTTGCCAGGCCGGGATACCCTTTGTGGCCGAAGCTATGGAGGTGCTCGGCGGCATTGGTTATTGCGAAGAAAGCGAACTGCCACGCCTGTATCGTGAGATGCCGGTCAACAGCATCTGGGAAGGCTCCGGCAATGTGATGTGCCTGGATGTGCTACGGGTTCTGAACCGGCAATCCGATATGCTGGCGATGATCAGTGATGAACTGGAGACAGTCAAAGGCTGCAACCGTCATTTCGACCGTCGCTGGCGGCAACTGCGTTTGCGTCTCGGCAATGTGCAGGAGGGGCAAGCGCGCGCGGTCACGACGGAACTGTTGCAACTGGCCACGGCGGCCATCCTGCTCAAAGTGGCTGAACCGCCACTGGCCGATGGCTGGTGTCAGCAGTTTCTCGATACGCGCGGGCAGCGGCCATTAAGCCACGATCTTAACTCGCGGTTACTGCTGCGAGCCTGTTCCGGTTGAGGGGCCATAAAGGATGGCGGTGGCGTACCAGAAACCGGGCAAAACCGTCTCATCCAGCATCAAAACCTGATAATACGTCGCACCCAACTGATTCGCTCTGGCGGCGATAGCGCGCTGGGCATCATCCGGCGAGCCGCGCACCTGAGCGCTGATGGTACCGAGTTTGGGCAGGCCGTAGCTCTGCGCTCGATTAATTTCCTGAGCATGTGTGGTGGGTGGCGGTGGCGCTTTGGGAGTTGGCGTCAGTGCCGAGCAGCCGCTCAACAGCAGGCTGAAGGCCAGAAATAACGAAACGCGCATGGTAGCTCCGGTTCAGGGAAGATGGCTCAAGTGTATGCCATCTTCCCCTGCCGCATTATGACTTGAGATGAAAAATACTCACCAGCTGGGTCAGATGATGGCCCTGCTGACTCAGGCTTTGGGCGGTGGCCTCAGATTCAGTCACCAGATCGCTGTTCTGATGGGTAGCCTGGCTGATGTGGTTCATCGCCAGATTCACCTGACCAATGCCTGCGGCCTGTTCCTGTGCGGCAACATTGATCTCACCCATCAGGGCTTTTACCTGCGTGATATGTTCCACAATGTGTTGCATGGCATCACGCGTCTGCTCAGACAGGGCATGACCTTCCGCTACCTTACTGATGGAGCGGGTGATCAGTCCGTCAATCTCTTTGGCTGCCTGGGCGCTGCGCTGCGCCAGTGCGCGAACTTCCGCCGCCACCACGGCAAAGCCTTTACCATGCTCACCGGCTCGTGCCGCTTCTACCGCCGCATTCAGTGCCAGGATATTGGTCTGGAACGCGATAGATTCAATCACATGGGTGATATCGGCGATGCTTTGCGAGGCGACGCGTATTTCGGTCATGGTGCTGACCGAACGTGATACGGTTTTGCCACCCAGGGACACGGTCTGGTCAGTCTCACCCACCAATACCAGCGCCTGGCGCACGTTGGCCGCAGTTTGCGCTACGGTTGCGCCAAACTGTTCCATGCTGGCGGAGGTTTGTTCCACGCTGCTGGCCTGGCGACCAATCTGTTCGCTGATGTTCTGGCTGCTGGCGGCAATATTGTCGGTGCCCTGGCTGATCTGCTGTGCAGTCTGGCGCACCTGACCGACGATCTGCTCCAGGCCATCACCAATGCCGTTAATCGCCGCCACTAACTGGCCAATTTCATCATGGCGAGTCGAGTCGAGATGCGCCTGGAGATTCCCTGCCGCATACTCCTCGGCTAAATGGATCACCTGATGAAGCGGGCGGGTGATGGCCCGGCGGCTGTACCACATAAAGCCGATGGCAAAGGCAATCACCAACGCCAGACCTATAGCGATAAACAGGTTACGGCTTTGGGTAATCGGAGCCAGCAGGCTGGCCTGGCTGACTTCCCCGGCAATAATCCAGTTCCAGCCCGGCAACTGCTGCCAGGCCAGAAGTTTGGTTTCACCGTCCAGCGGAATGGCGACCAGACCTTTTGGCTCGTTCAGCAATTGTTGCTGTGTCGCCGCACTCCACAGCGGCAATTTGCCTTCGCGCTGGCTATCAAACAGATATTGTCCCTGAGTGGCACCGGCTGCACCGTTCAGCACAAAGAAGCGCCCGCTGTCGCCGAGATGGCGGGCCAGCACTTTTTCGCGCATCAGCGCGTACTGTTTATCGATTTGTACCCCGACGAACAGGATGCCGATCACCGCACCGCTGTCATCGGTGACGGGCTGATATTGCGTGATGTAACGGTGACCAAATAAGGTAGCCAGGCCACGATAAACGTTGCCCTGATTGACGTTACGCCAGGCGGCGCTGCTGCGGTCCAGTCGGGTGCCGATCGCACGGTTGCCGTCTTCCTTCTTCAGCGACGTTGCGATACGGACATAATCATCACCGTCACGCACGAAAACAGTCGACACGGCACCGGTACGATCGAGGAAATCATCCACCGCAATCTGGTCAAGGTTGAGGGTTTTCAGCCCGGCACGCAGGGTCGGCGTGTTGATGTCGCCCACCTGGATGCGGGCGCTTTCATCGCGACTAAAGCGCTTCGGCAGAAAACTCTGAAACAATCGGGTGTAATTCGCCACCTCGGCAGAGAGGGTGGTATTAAACATGGTGGCCATCTCGCTGATGCCCTGCACCTGATTTTGCATATCGTCAGTCGCCAGTTGCTCCAGCTGGCGAGCGGCGTTGTGGCTCAGGGTCAGGGTGAGGGTCAGCAGTACCACGGCTACGCTTAAAGACGTCAGTACAGACAGCTTGATGCCGAGACCCATTGCGCTGAGAGAGAGACGCTTCATAAATTACCTATGTTGATGTGGATGAAGGGATACAAGATCAACGGCAAACTGGGCAAAAGGTTTAGGGTGGAAATTATTCGCACAAAAATGTGAAGTGACTCGCGTTTTGAAGTGCAGGGTTTACACTTGAGCAGGTGATAATCATTCTCAACGGAGGCGACATGATTGAACTGGCGACGGAAACACTGGCAGGAATCCAGTGTATCCATGCGGCACCCGCGGGACAGCGGCAGGCGCGTTTACCGACCGTGCTGTTTTATCATGGCTTCACCTCGTCGAAAGAGGTGTACAGCTACTTTGCGGTTGCCCTGGCACAGGCGGGGTTTCGTGTGGTGATGCCGGATGCGGATATGCATGGTGCGCGTTATAACGGCGATACCGAAACCCGCATGACGCATTTTTGGGAGATTCTCAGACAAAACATCGACGAAGTGCCGCTATTGGAAGCGGCACTGCGGGAAAAAGACTGGATTGCGGAAGAACGCTTTGCTGTGGCGGGGGCGTCGATGGGCGGGATGACGGCGCTGGGGGCAATGGCACGTTATCCGCAGATCCACAGCGTCGCCTGTATGATGGGGTCGTGCTACTTTATGCAACTGAGCCATATGCTGTTTCCACCGCTGGTGGCGCGCACGCCGGAGCAAAAAGAAACTTTTGCCGCACGTCTGGCACCGCTGGCCCCTTATGATCCCAGCCAGCACCTCGAAAAACTGGCGAACCGACCTCTGTTGTTATGGCATGGCGAAGCTGATGAAGTGGTGCCGTTTGCCGAAACGGTGCGGCTGGAGAAGGCATTACGTGAAGCGCAACTCGACGGCAAGTTAACCTTTCTGTCGGAGAAGCAGATTGGGCACAAAATCACCCCTTCAGCGTTGTGCGCGCTGGTGAGTTTTTTCAAACATCATCTGTGAAATGAATTCGGGCTGGCAATCCACCGCCAGCCCGTTACGACACACCGGACTACAATTGAGACGATAACCGTTCAGCCGCGCTGCTATTGGCGCCGGTGTGGTTATCACTGGGTGCGCCCAGCCGGTTGACGTAGACAGGGCCTGATGCCGCTTGGCTGCTGTTGCTTCGCATCTGCTGCGCATAATCAGTAGTGCTGGCAACCGCGGGAGTAGACAGGAAGAGACCCAGTAAAGCAGCGATAACGAAAGTTTTCATAATCGACTCCTCACTACAGGGAATTCACTCTCAGACGCCGACGACAAGCCGAACCGTTGCGCCCATAAATAGTTTAGTTCTTCACCAAATTGCTGCCAGCCAGGCCTGTTGAACCTGTTGTTCAGCCTTTTTGTCGTCACACCGCTTAACCCACTGAATTGTCATCGTTAGCACAAAATGACGCCTTACCTGGCACGTAGCACGCCATTTGATGAATTGTCCGCTTGAGTTTAGCGGGCAACGTCAGTATGATTACGCGTCAATTTTTCAGCTGCATTCAGAGGTGTGTTTCATTTATCGGATGAATCACAACCTATAACGTTCCTTGCTTCCGTGGGCCGCAGCTGACCCTGACAGGAGGCTGAATAATCCGTAAGGAGCAATTTCGATGCGTCATTACGAAATCGTATTTATGGTCCATCCTGACCAGAGCGAACAGGTTCCGGGCATGATCGAGCGTTACACTGGTGCTATCACTGGTGCTCAGGGCACGATCCACCGTCTGGAAGACTGGGGCCGCCGTCAGCTGGCTTACCCGATCAACAAACTGCACAAAGCACACTACGTTCTGCTGAACGTAGAAGCGCCGCAGGAAGTGATTGACGAGCTGGAAACTAACTTCCGCTTCAACGACGCCGTTATCCGCAGCATGGTTATGCGCGTTAAGCACGCGGTAACTGAAGCATCTCCGATGGTTAAAGCGAAAGACGAGCGTCGTGAACGCCGTGAAGATTTCGCTAACGAAGCGGCAGATGACTCAGATGCTGGGGATTCTGAAGAGTAATCCAACGTGACGACCAATCGACTGCGCCTCTCTGGCACTGTGTGCAAGATGCCGGTTCGAAAAGTCAGTCCGTCAGGAATTCCTCACTGCCAGTTCGTGCTTGAGCACCGTTCCATGCAGGAGGAAGCCGGGTTTCACCGGCAAGCCTGGTGTCAGATGCCGGTGATTATCAGCGGCAGCGCCCATCAGGCGATTACTCAACATATAACGGTCGGCACGCAACTCATTCTCGAAGGTTTTATTAGCTGCCATCAGGCACGCAACGGCCAGAGTAGAATTGTGTTACATGCCGAGCAGATTGAATTGATAGATTCTGGAGACTAGCCAAATGGCACGTTATTTCCGTCGTCGCAAATTCTGCCGCTTTACTGCGGAAGGCGTTCAAGAGATCGATTACAAAGATATCGCTACGCTGAAAAACTACATCACCGAAAGCGGTAAGATCGTACCGAGCCGTATCACCGGTACTCGCGCTAAATACCAGCGTCAGCTGGCTCGTGCTATCAAGCGCGCGCGTTACCTGTCCCTGCTGCCGTACACTGATCGTCATCAGTAATCGGCCGCCGTCAACCACGACTTTAAGAGGATAAGGTAATGCAAGTTATTCTGCTTGATAAAGTAGTAAACCTGGGTAACCTGGGTGACCTGGTAAACGTTGCAGCGGGTTACGCACGTAACTTCCTGTTCCCGCAGCAGAAAGCGGTACCAGCTACCAAGAAAAATCTGGAGCAATTCGAAGCTCGTCGCGCTGAACTGGAAGCCAAACTGGCTGAAGTTCTGGCAGCTGCTAACGCGCGCGCTGAGAAAATCAATGCTCTGGGCAGCGTTACCGTTGCGTCTAAAGCAGGCGACGAAGGTAAACTGTTCGGTTCCATCGGTACTCGCGACATCGCTGACGCTGTAACTGCAGCTGGCGTTGAAGTGTCTAAGAGCGAAGTTCGTCTGCCGAACGGCGTTCTGCGCACCGTTGGTGAGCACGAAGTTGACTTCCAGGTTCACGGCGATGTGTTCGCGAAACTGGTTGTGAATGTAGTTGCTGAGTAATTTTACTCGGTAATGCGGAAAAGCCGGCCTTGTGCCGGCTTTTTTGTTATTGCGCGCGGATAAAGCTGCCGTCTGGCTGACGGGTAAACAGCACCGGTCCGTTGCCGCTGTCCACGGTTAATCCTGTCACCACACCCTGGGCATTCTGACGAATTTTCACCTGCTGACCACTTTGCAACGCACTTAGCGGTTGATCGTTGCCTTCCACTCGTGCCATCGCAAACACATCATTCACCGGTAAATTGTTATCGCGAAACAGCTGCGCCAGCGTCTGGCCAGAGGCAACGGTATAGGTGTGCCACTCACCCTGTGAATCAGCGGCTGGTGTGCTCTTGTTGTCATAAATCTCCGCCTGCATCGGTACCTCTTTGGGTGCGCTTTCGCTGACCGGGCGTTCCACCGGATACTGCGGCGTGCTGCTGGGCCACAGAAAGGCTAACAGGATAACCAGCAGCGCAATCACGATACCGCGCCGGTGCAGCGCGGGCAGGGGATCCATCCAGCGAACATTGTCCAGCAGATGCCAGACGCGGTGCAGACCGCCAACAAAGCGGGAAGGGGTAGCTGAAGCCATTCGTGAAACCTCCTCACTGGCGGCCTGGCGTTTACCTTGCGGCAGCCAACGTTGCAACCAGGGTAAAAAAGTACGCGATGCGCGCGTCCTGCGACGTCGTGGGGCGATCTGGCCCATGTATTCTCTCTTATCTCGACGGAGGAAAGGCTCATCCTCTCCTCTAGTGTAGTATGGGCAATGTGGGCACGAAGTGCCTGCCAGCATTGAAAAATTTGACGTCTGTATTGTTTCTCTTTCCCTGAGAAATGTCATCTGTGATGCGCGAGATTTTACGCCAGCGGCCTGCGCTGTTATGCTGCCGTTTCTATTTTTCTCCGGGATTAAGGAAACAAGATGACAACCCCTTCATTCGACAGCGTCGAAGCACAAGCAAGTTACGGTATCGGTTTACAGGTAGGCCAGCAGCTGCTGGAGTCCGGACTGCAAGGTTTGCAGCCGGAAGCGCTGCTCGCGGGCCTGCGCGACGCGCTGGAAGGGAATTCACCGGCAGTTCCGGTTGATGTGGTTCACCGCGCCCTGCGCGAAGTACACGAGCGTGCTGAAGGCGTGCGTCGTGAGCGCGTACAGGCGATGGCGGCAGAAGGTCAGAAGTTCCTTGAGCAGAACGCACAGCGTGAAGGCGTAAGCAGCACCGAATCAGGTCTGCAATTCAGCGTGATCAAACAGGGTGATGGGGCTATCCCGTCTCGTCAGGACCGCGTGCGTGTGCACTACACCGGTAAACTGATTGACGGCACCGTGTTTGATAGCTCTGTGGCGCGTGGCGAACCGGCAGAATTCCCGGTAAGCGGCGTGATTGCCGGCTGGATTGAGGCTCTGACCCTGATGCCGGTTGGTTCCAAATGGGAACTGGTTATCCCTCATAACATTGCCTACGGTGAGCGTGGCGCGGGTGCCTCCATCCCGCCGTTCAGCACCCTGATCTTTGAAGTAGAGCTGCTGGAAATCCTGTAAGGCTCAGGCAGGGCGGCGATTTGCCGCCCGCCATCCCTCACTGCTGTTGTAAATTTACCTGCCAAATCGCAAAACCAATCTCGTCACTTCCTACCGCTTTCATCGGATAATCCGCGTGTTGCTGGATAAAGCCAGTAGCTTTCGCGCCAGGTGCGGTTTCGAAACGGATATCTAACGGCGTAGAGGTATGAATCGCTGCCAGACGCCAGTTATGATCCGCCTGCGGTTTAACCTCGCCATGCGCTTTGGTTTCGCTGCTGATATAAGCCGCTACCACCGAGCGGTTCTCATCGGGCGAAGCAAACGCCACAAACTTATCTCCTGTCCCCGCAAATTTGCCGCCGTAAGCGCGATAGTTATTGGTTGCCACCAGGAATGTCATGCCGGGATCAATGGGTTTGCCCTGCCAGGTGAGATCCTTAATACGTGAGGCATCTTTATTGATCAGCTGACATTCGTTGTCGTAGCGCGCCGGTTGGGTGACATCAATCTGATACTGCACGCCGTCAATGACATCAAAGTTATAGGTGCGGAAGTCCCAGTTGATCAGCGATTGTGGTTGAGTGCTGTGTGGATCGATCTGGTTAAACTGCCCGGCAGAACACTCCAGCCACTCCTTCACCTGCTCCCCGCTGACCTTCATTACCACCAGGGTGTTGGGATAGAGATAGAGGTCTGCGGCATTGCGGAAGGTTAGATTGCCTTTCTCCACTTCCACGTAGCTGGTCGGATCGTTTTTGCGACCACCCGCTTTGAATGGGGCCGCCGCACTCAGTACCGGCAAGCGGCTGAGATCGGGATCGCCCTGAACAAAATGTTCAACATAGGCACGCTGGGCGTTATTGACGATCTGCACTGTAGGATCGTCCTGTACCAGCGAGAGATAGCTGTACATCACATCAGCGGATTTGCCGATCGGTTTGGCGACAAAGGCGCGCGTAGCACGATGATCCTGTGCCAGTACTTTCACCAACCCGACGTCTTCAGCAGCCAGTGATTTTTTGGTCACACTATCATAAATCGGACGCGCCTCGGCTTTGCCCTGCTTCACCTGCCAGTGACCGCCGGCGTTATCCAACACCAGATCGACTACACCGAGGTGATCGCCCCACATGCCAGGCATCACGGCGGGCACGCCATTCAGCGTCCCCTGTGCAATGTCTGCGCCTTTAATAGCGGCAAAATCTTTACTCGGGAACACCGCATGCGCATGCCCAAACATGATGGCATCAATGCCTGGAACCTGGCTGAGGTAGTAAACCGAGTTTTCCGCCAGGGCGTGATACGGCTCACTGCTTAAACCGGAATGTGGGATAGCGATGATTATTTCAGCACCTTTTGTACGCATTTCCGGCACATAACGCTTCGCTGTTTCCGTGATGTCATCAACGCGAACTTTTCCCTGTAGATTGTTGCGATCCCAGATCATAATCTGCGGCGGAACGAAGCCGATGTAACCGATTTTTAACTTTTGTGGCTTCCCGTCGCGGTCAGTGACGGTCGTTTCTTTAATAAGATAAGGGGTAAACAGCGGTTTTCCGCTTTTCAGGTCAATAATGTTGGCGTTCACATAAGGAAAACGCGCGCCCGCCAGCGCTTTTTTCAAATAAGGCAGGCCATAATTAAATTCGTGGTTGCCGAGATTACCAACGCTGTAATCCAGCGTATTAAGCGCTTTGTACACCGGATGGACTTCGCCGGGTTTCAACCCTTTCGCTGCCATGTAATCACCGAGCGGGCTGCCCTGAATGATGTCGCCATTGTCCACCAGCACGCTATTTTTGACTTGCGAACGCGCCTGATGAATCAGCGTGGCGGTAAGTACCAGGCCAAACTTTTCTGTTGGGGTGTCTTTGTAATAGTCAAAGTCCATCATATTGCTGTGCAGATCGGTGGTTTCCAGAATGCGCAAATCCACCGTTGCGGCCTGTGCCAGAGCGGCTGAAAGGCCGAATGTCAGTAACGCCATGCTCACTTTGAACATGTTGCCTCCTTGTTGCTGTCCAATTGGCCTCTCAAAATAATGTAAAAAGGTGACAAATTGTCAGATGAAAACGTGATGTGCTTCAGGGTTTTGCCATGTGGCTGTACCGATGCCACAGAGCATCAGGTCACAGATGACGGCATGCGTTGAACTATGATATTGATATTAAAATAGATTGCGCTCGCCCCGGCGTGTGCCTCGGGTAACACGGGTCGCCTGCTAAAATGGATACAGGTTTACCGTTGGCAGCGAGTAAGCAGAATCAGCAGAAAAAGAGGTGAAGTATGTTAGAGCAAATTTGCCAGCTGGCTCGTGAGGCGGGCGATGCGATTATGCAGGTTTACAACGGCGTACAGCCGATGGATATCGAACGCAAGGCTGACGACTCTCCGGTCACGGCAGCTGATCTCGCCGCGCATAAAGTCATTGTGAGCGGGCTGAATAGCCTGACGCCTGACGTACCGGTGTTGTCAGAGGAAGATCCACCAGGCTGGGAAATCCGTCAGCACTGGCAGCGTTACTGGCTGGTCGATCCGCTGGACGGTACCAAAGAGTTTATCAAGCGTAATGGTGAGTTCACGGTAAATATCGCCCTGATTGAAAAAGGAAAACCCGTGCTGGGTGTGGTGTATGCGCCCGCCATCGGCGTGCTTTATTCCGCTGCGGAAGGCAAAGCCTGGAAAGAAGAAGGGGGCAACAAAACCCAGGTGCATGTGCGCGATGCACGCCCGCCGCTGGTGGTGATCAGCCGTTCCCATTTTGATAAGGATGAGGAACTGAAAGAGTATTTGCAGCAGTTGGGTGAACATCAGACGACGGCCATCGGCTCATCACTAAAATTCTGCCTGGTAGCAGAGGGGAAGGCCCAACTCTACCCGCGCTTTGGACCAACTAACATTTGGGATACCGGTGCCGGACACGCCGTCGCGATCGCCGCAGGCGCGCATGTGCATGACTGGACCGGCAAAACCCTTGACTATGCTCCGCGTGAATCGTTCCTCAATCCTGGCTTTCGCGTGTCGCTGTTTTGATCCGCAAACCGTAACGTAACGGCGCGATAAATCGCGCCGTTGAAGGGCCAGGGCGCGCGATAAATCGCGCCGTTGAAAGGCCAGGGCACGCGATAAATCGCGCCGCTACTTCAGCAGTTGATGTAACAGCGTCATCACCTGCTGTACTTCTTGTTGCGTCAGTGCACCATCTTTGGCGAACTGCACATGCCCGCTCTTATCCAGCACCACCACCGCTGAACCGCCACTTTCCAGTTGCCAGGCTTTACGCGCGTTGCCGTTGCTATCGACGATAAATTGCGACCACGGATATTGCTGCTTATTACTTTCGATGCTGCTACGTACAAACATACCGGTGCCTGGAATGGCATCGTCAGTATTGACCACGGTGGTGGTCTGGTAGCGGTCATGTGGCAGACCGGCGGCTTTAATGGCTTCAACCAATGCCGCATTTTGTTCTTTAGCTGACGATCGCCCGGCAATATGCTGGATGACCCGCACTTTGCCGATGAGCTGCGCGCTATTCCACGGGCGATAACTAAATTTATCCTGCTGCCAGAGCAATTCTCCTTTGTCATTGATACCGACCGCAGGTACGCGCTCCCCCTGTTTGAACAGGTGTGCCGCAGCGAGATTAGGTAAAAGTAGCGCCAGTGCAAACACCAGATGTGGCAATCGCATGAAAGTTGCTCCTGAGTGATCAGACCAGTTGGTCATGTTCCTGCAATAATAAGCGTGGATGATGCGCCCTGTCGCGGCGAGTTCACAGCTTTGTAACCAACGCCACAATTCCTTAATGTCCGAAGGTTTATACTGGATTGTGTGACCGTGATAACAGAGTGTTCTGTAATGATGTGTCAATTCAGTAAAAAAATCATTTTTTCGGAACATCCGCAACGCAGGATGTTCTATAGTTTAGGCCTCATTTGCGCTTCATGGGCTCGTACCGATTTTGGCAACGGCGAAGCGTTTTACATCTGTACAGGAGTTAAGAACAGCATGAAGATCTTCCAGCGTTATAATCCGCTGCAAATTGCGAAATACGTAAAAACGCTATTTAAAGGAAGGTTGTACATCAAGGACGTTGGCGCAT
The DNA here is from genome assembly GCF_009728735.1 of Pantoea phytobeneficialis. Lineage (NCBI taxonomy): Bacteria > Pseudomonadati > Pseudomonadota > Gammaproteobacteria > Enterobacterales > Erwiniaceae > Pantoea > Pantoea phytobeneficialis. The sequence continues at coordinate 3,869,418 of NZ_CP024636.1, read as the reverse complement.
TCGAGTTCGATAAAGGGAAGGTGCTTATCCCGCGCGTCAAAGACGTGCAGCACTTAAGCGTGATGTCCGAAATCAATCGCCAGGTGCTGCGGCTACAAGCCGAGTACAATTAAGCAGAAGAAAGGGCGCCGATGGCGCCCTGAATTTTTTATCGCGTGGTTACGATGAGGGATTTTCAGCATCAGCGGCGGCGTTTTTCGCCACATTCAGCACCGGCGGGCGTTCATCAATACGCGTTACCAGCAACTGGTCGATGCGATAGCTGTCGATATCCACCACTTCAAACTTATAACCCGCAAACTTCACAAAATCAGTACGTTTCGGGATCTTGCGCAGCATATACATCATAAAGCCGCCGATGGTTTCATAGTTGCCCGACTGTGGGAACTCATCGATATGCAGCACGCGCATCACGTCATCAATCGGCGTACCGCCTTCCACCAGCCACGAATTCTCATCACGCGCCACAATCTGTTCTTCGAGCCCCTGACCGACCAGATCGCCCATCAGGGTGGTCATCACATCATTGAGCGTGATAATACCGACCACCAGCGCGTATTCGTTCATAATCACCGCAAAATCTTCACCGGCGGTTTTAAAACTTTCCAGTGCTTCGGATAACGTCAGCGTATCCGGCACAATCAACGCAGAGCGAATTTGCACGCCGCTGTTTAGCGTCATGCTTTGATTACCCAGTACGCGCAGCAGTAACTCTTTGGAATCGACATAACCGACAATATGGTCAATATCGCCATCGCAGACGAGGAATTTGGAGTGCGGGTGCTCGGCGATTTTCGCTTTCAGGCTGCTTTCGTCTTCGTGCAGATCAAACCAGACGATATTTTCACGCGACGTCATGGAAGAAGGCACGGTGCGGGACTCCAGCTCGAACACGTTCTCAATCAGCTCATGTTCCTGCTTACGCAACACCCCGGCCAGTGCACCGGCTTCCACCACGGCGTAGATGTCATCGGAGGTGATGTCGTCCTTACGCACCATCGGCAGGTTAAAAATACGGAAGAAGACGTTCGCGAGTCCGTTAAACAGCCATACCAACGGGCGGAACACCAGCAGGCAAAAGCGCATCGGATTGATGATACGCAGCGCAATGGCTTCCGGGGCGATCATGCCAACCCGTTTCGGGGTTAAATCGGCAAACAGAATGAACATGCTGGTGACGATGGTGAAGGAGCAAATAAAGCTCAGTTGATCGGCCAGCTCTGGCGAGACAAAACGGGTGAACAGCGAGTTAAAAGCGGGGGAGAAGGCCGCATCGCCGACGATACCACCGAGGATCGCCACCGCGTTCAGGCCAATCTGCACCACGGTAAAGAACATACCCGGCGTCTCCTGCATCTTCAGGACACGCTGAGCATTAATATTTCCTTCATCAGCCAGCAGTTTAAGCTTGATCTTGCGGGCAGCCGCCAGCGAGATTTCCGACAGAGAAAAAAAGGCACTGATAATAATCAGTAAAAGAATGACAAGTAAGCTATCGAGCATAAATGGTCCGTTGGGTTAATCACTTGTCATTTTTGGCCTGGGCAGCTCAGAAAGGGCGTACATCCGGTACTTACCAGTCAAACAGGGCTATCCGTGCCAAAAATGTCTGCGCCAATTCGACAAGTCAGTAAACGTCGGGGCAGAAATGAAAGCAGGCGATGCCTGCCGGACGGTGATTATAGCAGCAGCGCTCATCATGCCGCCAGCGGAGACGTAACAGCGCTTAAGATTAGTCTGAGTGCTTGTCAAGAACCCGCAGAAGCGCCGCTTCGTTGTTGTATCGCTCCGGTCATTTGCCGACAATAGACACGATTTGGCTTAATTGCCGTTTTTACGCAGCTGTTCGGGGAAAAGAGCGGCTATGCTGATGGGTATGCCTGCACGGGTTTTACCCGCGAAACAAAAAAATGCCCCTGCGGAATAGGGGCAGGCATTATTAACAGGAGTAAGCGTGCCACGATTTCATATTTATTGCATGGCCAGCCTGTTGCTGGTCGCACCTGCCCTTCATGCGGCCAAGGTGCGATTGCAGCTGGAAGGCTTATCCGGGGATTTAGAGAAAAACGTCAGGGCGCGCCTCTCCACCATTGGTAGCGACGAGGTTTCCAACGACGGTCGTTTCCGCGCGCGTGTTGCCGTAGCGGTTAAAGAGGGGCTACGCGCCCTGGGTTACTATGAGCCTCAGATTGATTTCGAATCGCGTCCGGCACCGCCGCAGGGGGGACGCCCGGTATTAATCGCGCGCGTCACGGCCGGAGAGCCTGTCAAGATTGGCGGCAGTACCATCGTGGTGGAAGGCGCCGCGAAAAACGATCCCGACTACAAAGCTTGGGTTAAGCAGGGCACCCCGAAGGTGGGTACTCAGCTCAATCATGGTGATTACGACAAATTTAAAAGCGGGTTCTCCAGCCTGGCGCTGCGTAATGGTTATTTCGACGGTGACTTTAAGCAGAGCCAGCTTGGCGTGTCAGTGGAGCGTCGTGAGGCGTTTTGGAACATCGACTATGACAGCGGCCCACGTTATCGCTTTGGTGATGTAACTTTTCAGGGATCGCAGATTAATGAAGCCTATCTGCGCAATCTGGTGCCGTTTAAAGAGGGCGATCCCTACAGCTCGCGCGATTTGGCAGAACTAAACCGCCGTCTCTCCGCCACGGGGTGGTTCAACTCGGTCGTGGTGGCACCCGAATTTGATAAAGGGCGACAAACCAAAGTGTTGCCGCTCAATGCCGTGGTTTCTCCGCGCACGGAAAACACCATCGAAACCGGTATCGGTTACTCCACCGATGTCGGGCCGCGTCTGAAAGGCACCTGGAAAAAGCCGTGGATTAATGACAGCGGTCATAGCCTGACCACCAGCGCCTATATTTCCGCGCCGGAACAGCAGCTCGATCTCAGCTATAAAGTCCCGCTGCTGAAAAGCCCGCTGGAACAATATTATACCTTCTCCGGTGGGGTAAAACGCACCGACCTGAACGATACCAAAGCTGACACCACCACGCTTGGCGTGTCACGTAACTGGGACAGCAGCAGCGGCTGGCAAAGAGCCGTCAACCTGCGCTGGAGTCTCGACCACTTTACCCAGGGTAGCGTCACCAACACCACCATGCTGCTGTATCCCGGCGTCAGCCTTAGCCGTACCCGTTCGCGTGGTGGCTTGATGCCAAACTGGGGCGATTCCCAGCGCTATTCAGCAGATGTGTCGGATACCACCTGGGGTTCAGATGTCGACTTCCTGATCTTACAGGCGCAAAACGTCTGGATCCGCACGCTGGGTGAGAAGAATCGCTTTGTGCTACGCGGCAATCTTGGCTGGATTGAGACCAACGATTTTGAAAAAGTCCCGCCCGACTTACGCTTCTTCGCCGGGGGTGACCGCAGCATTCGCGGTTACAAATATCAGGGAATTTCACCGCGCGATGACAACGGTAAGCTGACCGGCGCCTCGAAACTGGCGACCGGTTCTCTCGAATATCAATACAACGTGACCGGAAAATGGTGGGGAGCGGTGTTCATCGACTCCGGCGAAGCGGTGAACGACATCAAACAAAGCAACTTTAAAACTGGCGCGGGCTTTGGCGTGCGCTGGGCTTCTCCGGTCGGGCCAATCAAACTCGATATCGCTCGTCCGATTGGTGATGATGAGGAGCATGGATTGCAATTTTATATCGGACTGGGGCCTGAACTATGAAGCTGTGGAAAAAGGTCCTGATAGGTTTTGGTATTTTTCTGCTGCTGATTCTCGGCAGCGTGGCGTTTCTGATTGGCACCACACCGGGTTTGCATCTGTTGTTGAAAGGGGCCGATCGCTGGGTGCCGGGATTATCCATCAACAAAGTCGAAGGTGGCTGGCGCGATCTGACGCTCAGTGGCGTGAAGTATGAAATGCCGGGCGTCAGCGTGGATGCCGGACGCTTCCATCTGGCGCTCAACCTGAATTGTCTGCTGCACTCCTCGGTGTGTGTCGATGACATCGGATTGCAGGATGTCAGCGTGGTGGTGGATAGTAAGAAAATGGCACCGGCTAGTGCGCCTGCGCCGGAGCCGGAGAGCGGGACGACCAATCTCAGCACCCCCTATCCGATCACCCTCAGCAAAGTCGGCCTGCATAACATCAATGTCAAAGTGGATGACACGGCGATTTCGCTGCTGGATTTCACTACCGGCCTGCACTGGCAGGAGCGTGCGCTGACACTGACACCAACCCATATTGAAAGCCTGCTGATTGCGCTGCCTAAAGTAGCCAAAGTCGTCGATGAGCAGGTGGTGCAGCCGAAAGTTCAGCAACCGCAGCCGGAAGAGAAACCGCTGGGCGAGACGCTACAGGCGATGTTTGCTCAACCGCTACTGCCTGCGTTACCGGACTTTACACTGCCGCTGGATATCACCGTGCAGGAGCTGAGCGGTAAACAACTGCGACTGACCGGCGATACCGATGTCACCATCAACAGCCTGCTGCTGAAAGCCCAGACGAACGATCGCCATCTGCAACTGGAAACCTTCGATGTGGATTCCACCCAGGGGCAGGTCAACGCCAGCGGTGAGGCCACTCTGGCCGATAACTGGCCGGTCAATTTTGCGCTCAGCGGTGCGGTGAATCTTGACCCGATTAAAGGGGAGAAGATCAAACTGAACCTGAGCGGCGCGCTGCGTGATGAGTTAAAGCTGGCGCTTAATCTCTCTGGCCCGGTGCAGGCGCAGTTAGATGCTGCCGCCCAGCCTGCGGTGGTGGGGCTGCCGTTGTCACTGAAACTTACCAGCCCGCAACTGCGTTGGCCGCTGACCGGCCCGGTGCAGTATCAGGCGGATAAGCTGGATTATCAGTTTAAAGGCAAAGCCACCGATTACGTGATGTCATTGCGTACGGCGGTGAAAGGAGAAGGTGTCCCACCTGCTGACATCTCACTCGACGGCAAAGGCAATGTGCAGCAGTTCAACCTCGACAAGCTGCGGGTGGCGGCGTTGCAGGGCAATATCGACCTGACCGCGCTGGTGGACTGGAGCAAAGCGATCAGCTGGCACGGTGAACTGACGCTATCCGGCATCAACACCGCCAAACAATACCCGGAGTGGCCAGCGAAGCTGGATGGCAAAATCGCCACACGCGGTAGCCTGTACGGCGGCAGTTGGCAGCTGAGCGTGCCGCAGCTACAGCTGAAAGGGAATGTGAAAAATAATGCGGTCAGCGCCGATGGTTCTCTCACCGGCAACAGCTACAACCAGTGGAAAATCCCCGGAATCAATCTGGTGCTGGGGCGTAACCATGTTGATGTCAAAGGCGAGCTGGGTGATGCACTGAATCTGGACGCCGTCATTGATGCGCCGCACCTCGACAATGCGCTGCCAGGGTTGGGCGGTGTGGTGAAAGGCAACATCAAGGCACGAGGAACGCTACAGGCACCGCAAGTGCTGGCTGACCTTACCGCTACCGGCTTGCGCTGGCAGGCGCTGAGCATTGCGCGTGTTGCGTTGCAGGGGGACGTGAAATCCAGCGACCAGGTGGCGGGTAAACTGCAACTGCGCGTTGAGCAACTGAAGCAGGATACGCTGGCGATCAATCTGCTCACGCTCAATGCTGACGGCAACGAAAAGCAGCATCAGTTGAAACTGAACGTGCAGGGTGAGCCGGTTTCCGGTCAGCTGGCGCTCAACGGCAGCTTTGACCGCAAAACGCAGCACTGGCAGGGGACGTTGAACAATACCCGCTTCGACACCCCGGTAGGCGAGTGGCGTCTGACGCGGGCGATGGCGATTGATTATCTCAACAGCAAACAAACCGCGACTATCGGGCCACACTGCTGGCAAAACCCGAATGCGCAGGTATGCGTGCCGGAGCCGATTGAAGCGGGTGCCAGTGGTCACGCCCATGTGGTGCTGAGTCGTTTTGATTTAGCGATGATCAAACCTTTCCTGACCGATGAAACTAAGCTGACCGGCGTATTCAGCGGTGATGCACGCGTGAACTGGACGGCCGACGGCGCACTGCCGACCGGCACCGTTGCACTGAAGGGCAATGGCGTGAAAGTCGAACAGGATGTGCAGGGTAATACGTTGCCGATTGCTTTCGACACCCTGAACCTCAATGCCGCCATGCACAACGGTCGTGCCCAGCTCGACTGGCTAATTCGCATTGTGAATAACGGGCAGTTAAGTGGCGATGTGCAAATCGCTGACCCCGAGAAACGTCGTCAGCTATCGGGTAACGTCAACATCAGCAATATTTCGCTGGCAATGTTCAACCCGGCATTGATGCAGGGCGAGAAGATCAAGGGCAATCTCAACAGCGCCCTTCGGCTCGGCGGCAATCTGCAACAGCCGCAGGTGTTCGGCCAGTTGGCGTTGAGTGGCGTGGACGTTGAAGCCAGCTTTATGCCGGTTGACCTCACCGAAGCTAACCTCAACATGGTATTTAACGGGATGAGTTCGACCCTCAATGGCTTGATCCAGACCGCCCAAGGCAATATCAACCTTAACGGCAATGCTGACTGGAGCCAGCTCGATAACTGGCGTGCGCGCATTGCCGCGCAGGGCAGCCGGGTACGCGTCACCGTACCGCCAATGGTGCGTATGGATGTGTCGCCAGACCTGGTGTTTGAAGCGACGCCAGCGGCTTTCAATCTTGATGGCCGGGTGGATATTCCCTGGGCGCGCATCACCGTGCAGGAAGTGCCGGAAAGTGCAACTGGCGTGTCGTCGGACGAAGTGATGCTGGACCAGAATCTGAAACCGATTCAGCCGAAAACCAACGCCATCCCGATCAACAGCAATCTGGTTATCCACGTCGGAAACGATGTGCGTTTGTCAGCCTTCGGCCTGAAAGCGAAGCTGAATGGCGACCTGAAGCTGGTGCAGGATAAAACCGGTCTTGGACTGAACGGCCAGATTAATATCCCGGACGGTCGTTTTCGTGCTTACGGTCAGGATCTGATTGTACGCAAAGGCGAGTTGCAATTCGCCGGACCGCCTGATCAGCCCTATCTGAACCTCGAAGCTATCCGCAACCCGGAATCGACTGAGGATGATGTCACCGCCGGGATTCGCGTAACCGGGTTAGCCGATGAACCTAAAGTTGAAATCTTCTCCGACCCGGCGATGTCGCAGCAGGAGGCGCTTTCTTATCTGTTGCGTGGTCAGGGACTCGATGCCAACGGCGACAGCAATGCACTAACTTCTGCGTTAATTGGCCTGGGGGTTGCACAAAGTGGGCAGGTTATGGGTAAAATCGGGGAGACATTTGGCGTCAGTAACCTTGCGCTTGATACCACCGGTGTTGGCGACAGCCAGCAGGTGCAGGTAAGTGGTTATGTGTTGCCGGGTCTGCAAGTAAAATACGGTGTTGGCATATTTGATTCACTGGCGACCTTAACCTTGCGTTATCGCCTGATGCCCAAACTCTATTTGGAAGCCGTGTCTGGCGTTGATCAGGCACTGGATTTGCTCTATCAGTTTGAGTTTTAGCAATGCGAATAATTGTCTACGGCAGTTTACGGCGCAAACAAGGAAACAGTCACTGGATGACGAATGCGCAATGGCTTGGTGACCATCAGATTGAAGGGTTTGAACTCTACAATCTGGGTCACTACCCGGGCGTGGTTGAAGGGGAGGGAAGCGTCTATTGCGAAGTCTATCGCATCGACGCCAGCACCCTGGGCGAGCTGGATGCTTTGCGCACCAGGAATGGCGAATATAAACGCCAATTGATCCAGACGCCTTATGGCAGCGCCTGGCTTTACGTTTATCAGCGCTCAATCAAAGGACTTACTCGTATCCCGAGCGGTGACTGGTTGCAGCGCGAGGATCTGCCAAAGGATGAGTAACCTGAAGGGTTAACAGTTATTAAAAAGGGTCATGTCGTACATGGCCCTTTTTTACAGTTCAGACCGGGGAGATAGACAAGCGATTGGTGTGGTGAGTCATCCCGTTCACAGGTTGGGACAAAAATATAAACGAGAAGGGAAATGAAAAAGTATTATAATAGTTATCTTGTTGCTGCTTTTCTTTATTGTCTGCCATTGCTTATCGCTAATATTTATTATATTGATGATAACGGGAGAGCGACGCTCGGGTATACTAATTGGGGAGGAGATGGCAGGCCACTGGCTGACATCATTATGAAAATGATGTTTCTGAGTAGTCATGTGGCGGATATATTCCCACTTCCATTAATCATTTCAATTGCGCTGCTGGCCTTCGTTTTCTCTCTTTATCATAAACAAAACTTCAGTTCTTTGCCGGGCTGGATTGGTGCATTAGCGACCCTGAGCTTTTTTGCAAACCCTTATCTTGCGGAAGTTTTCTCCTACCGTTTTGATGTATTGACACTAAGTTGTGCCCTGGCGCTAAGTTTAGCGTGGGTGCTTTTGCCACCTCTAAACAGAATCGTTCGTTTTGTTATTGGTATTGCAATCATTATCGCAATTTATAGCCTTTATCAGATTGCCGTCAATGTTGCGGTGATGATGGCCCTGGTGGTGACGTTCAGGCAAATAATAAATAATGATCGTCCTGCGGTTATCTTTATGTCTTTGCTGCAACGTGGTGTGGAAGTGCTGGTGGCATCGATAATTTATTTGAAGATTGTACTGCCATCGACATTCTCAGGCGATCACCCGGCTAATCACCCGAATATCGCAGGTAATCAGTTATGGCTGACCATCAATCATAACGTACAGGCTTACTGGGATTTCATTAATCAGACCTTCTATAAAGACGGTAAAGGAATGGCGGTGCTGGTTGCCATTCTTATTCTGGCCGTTATCTCCGCCGCAGTTATTGCACTGCGTTATATCAGAGCCGGGATGAAGCATTCACGCATAGCAATCGGTTTATTAGCACTGCTATTACCCCTGGTCGCGTTTGTGATGATTGCCGGTAACTTGTTGTTTCTGGAAAATGCGCTGCTCGTCCCGCGCGCTTTGCTTTCAATCAGTGGGTTTATGTTGTTTAGCGCCACGTTGATGGCATGGGCATTCCGAGGGAAAATGTGTTTTGTTTTCGCTGTTATGGCCGTGCCGTTGCTTTACGCCGTGACCAGTATTTATGTTTACGGTAACGCGATCAAACAGCAGGATAATATTAATCAGGGTGTCGTTTATCAGTTGAAAAATGATACCGCGACGCTCGCTGATCAAAACTTTTATATGCAGTTTGTTGGGACATCACCTCGTGCCCAGGTGTATAAAAATGCATTGAGAAACTATCCGGTTTTGGGTGTGCTGATTCCAGAGTATTTTGCCAACTGGTGGTTCCCTTTCCCGTATATGGCGCTGAAAGGTTATCAGGTGCTTAACCCGTTGAAAGACGACCTTACCGTGACGAATGAGAATCTGCACGAGGGATTGTGTCAGGGAGAACGCATTGCCCACCATCAGGATTATGATCTGTATAAGTATCAAAATCGCCTGACGGTCGACTTTACGTTGCAGGGTTGCCAGCGTTAGGCAGGACAGACGAAAAAAACAGGCCCGAAAATCGGGCCTGTTTACAGGATGTCTTCCGCTCGCTTTACAGATTATTTCTTCTGAGCGCGCTCGAAAGAGGAAATGATCTCAGCTTTGGCGGCTTCTGCGTTGTCCCAGCCGTCAACTTTCACCCATTTGCCTTTTTCCAGATCTTTGTAGTGCTCGAAGAAGTGGGTGATCTGCGCACGCAGCAGTTCCGGCAGGTCGTTCACATCTTTGATGTGATCGTACTCTTTGCTCAGTTTGGTGTGCGGAACCGCAACCAGTTTGGCATCTTCACCGGATTCGTCGGTCATTTTCAACACGCCAACCGGACGGCAACGGATAACGGAGCCCGGCTCCAGCGGATACGGGGTCGGCACCAGTACGTCAACCGGGTCACCATCCAGAGACAGGGTGTTGTTGATGTAACCGTAGTTGCACGGATAGAACATGGCGGTAGACATAAAACGGTCTACAAACAGGGCGCCAGACTCTTTGTCTACTTCATATTTGATCGGATCGGCATTGGCCGGGATCTCGATGATGACATAGATATCTTCTGGCAGATCTTTACCTGCGGGCACCTGGTTCAAACTCATCTGGCTTTCCTTCATTAGTCGTAAGTTGAGTGTCGGCTATTATAGCCAACTGACTCCGAAAGTATGCCCTCTTTTTGGCGTTTCGGAATGGTCCAGCCGGTTACTTCGCTGCGACAAACAGCGAGACAATGCCCGCAGCAATCAATGGTCCGACCGGAACGCCCCGGAAGAACGCCACACCAATCACCGTCCCAATCAATAAGCCGCCAATCACCGAGGGTTGCGCGCTCATAAAGTGCACGCCGCGCCCCCCCAACCATGCCACAAACACCCCGACCAGAATCGCCACAATCGATTGCCAGTTGGCAAAAGATTTAATCAACGAAGACGCTGGCAGCGATCCACTGGCCAGCGGTGCCATGACCGCCACGGTCAAAATAATAATCCCGAGTTGAATTCCCTGTTTTTCGACATAAGGGAAGAACTGCGCCAGCGGGGTGATTTTAATCGCCAACAGAATCAGAATGGAGATGGTGACGGCGTTGTTGTGGACGAAATAGCTCAGAACGGCGAGGCAAATCAGAATGATGGTCGAGGCATAAGCAGCCATGATTTCTCCCTGAGAATTGATGGGGCGTTGACAATTGCCAACGCGAAGCGGTTTTTACCGCCCCCATTTATCAACAATCATCGGGATTCGCGCAACTGCCTTTGTTAATAGATTGCAGCATCAGTGCCTGATTGCGTACCAAATCGACCCCTTGTGCACCAAGCGAAAGCATGGCCATAGTGCCCTGATTGGCGGAAAAGTAGCTCTTGCTGGCATCAAGCCAGCTATCACGATAAGCCAGCCAGGCACGCTGGGCGCTTTTTAATTTGGCTTTAGGTGCACCAGTTAATTTTTTCATCATTTGGTTGTACTGGTTGTTCATCTCCTGATCCCACGCCTTATTAGCTGCGTCATAACATTGAGACATCCCGACAGTACTGGATTCACGGTTCAGGCAACGCTGCAATTTCTGATCGATGAGATTGTCCTGTGCGCCCGCATAACCACTCAGCAACAGACAGGCAACCGGGAGCCATTTTTTCATTCTGGAATTCCTCAATCGGGGTTGGAGTAACGTTAGCATTATTGAAGAACAGGTGATCATCATTAGATTGACCATCAACAATGGTTAAAGTTTAGCGAGGTGACTGCCGATAACTTATCCGTTTTAGGGCTGCTGGATTTCTGCCTTTTTCTACACACACGGGTACTAACATGATCAAAAATTTATCAGTACGGACCGGTCTACTCACACTACTCGCCTTTATGACATTGCTGCTGTTGGCGGTCAGCACCCTGGGAATTTACGCCATCAATGCCGGCAATCAGTCGCTGGATGTGATCAATCGTATTCAGGGCATTGAACTCAATAGCCTGTATCAAAGCAACGCTGATCTGATGCGTGCTCGCGCCAGTGGTGCGCTGGCGGTGCGCAAAATCGAAATTGGCCTGCTGGATGAGGGGGCCGCAGTGACCAAACAGGCCCAGGCTGATGTTGTCACCTCGCAAAAGCATCTGAAGGATTTTGTCGATGCTGGCACCGTGACGGCCCAGGGCAAAATCCTGGCTGATGCGGTGGCAGCCAGCTTTGGCGCTTATCTGCAACAAGGTATTGCGCCGATGATGGATGCGCTGCAAAAGCAGTACACCGATGAATATTACACGGTACTGGAAGGCAACCTCTCCACTCTGGCGGCCAACTACGCCAAAGCGGTGAACGATTTCAGCTTGTACGCCGATCAAGTCTCTGCTGATCGCCTGGCGAAGGCGGCGCGTAATGAAACGCAGATGAAAATCCTGATTGGCATTGCCGTGGTGCTGACGGTGGTGTTGATCGTACTGGCGTGGCAGATCCTGCGTCGACTGTTGCTGACACCGCTGGAAAGTGCGATTGGCCATCTGCAACGGGTAGCTGAAGGGGATCTGTCACAAACCTTGCCCGAAACCACCCACAATGAGCTGGGACGCCTGAATCAGGCGCTGGCGGTGATGCAGTTGGCCCTGCGCGATTCCGTCAGCCAGGTGCGCGAAGCCAGCCTGCAAATTGATGTCGGCAGCCGTGAGCTGGCGGCCGGGACGGTGCACCTTTCCCAGCGTACTGAGGAGTCGGCAGCGTCGCTGGAGCAAACTGCTGCCAGCATGGAGCAGCTCACCGCCACGGTACGACTCAACGCCAGCAATGCTCAGCAGGCGCATCAATTGGCGAACAGCGTTTCTGACACCGCCGATCGTGGCGCAGAAGTGGTGTGCTATGTAATTGAGAAGATGCAGGAAATCACCCACAGCTCCGATCGCATCGCCGATATTCTCAGCGTGATTGATGGCATCGCATTCCAGACCAACATTCTGGCCCTGAACGCGTCAGTGGAAGCGGCCCGCGCGGGTGAACAGGGGCGTGGTTTCGCCGTGGTGGCAAATGAGGTGCGTACCCTGGCGGGACGCAGTGCCACCGCCGCGAAGGAGATTCGTGAGCTGATCAGCGACTCGCAAACCCGTGTCAAAGAGGGCAGCGTCATGGCGACGCAGGCGGGTGAAACGATGGATGAAATCTCCAGTGAGGTGATGCGCGTGACCACGCTGATGAAGGAGATTTCGGTTTCCTCTGAAGAGCAGAGTCGCGGTATTGAGCAGGTCAATCAGGCGGTGACGCAAATGGACGAGGTGGCGCAGCAGAATGCGGCGTTGGTGGAGGAAGCCAGTGCGGCAACCCAATCGCTCGAAGCGCAATCGCAGCAGCTACAGGCATCAATGGCGCAGTTTCGTATCGCCACTGCTTAAAACCATCGCGGCGCGATAAATCGCGCCGCGACTTTATGCTAGCAATCAGCCCTGGTGATCATCCGGGAACTCGCGCAGGAAGCGCTCGACGTCATCCACCATCGCGTCATTACCGCAGAAGAACGGGCAGCGCTGGTGCAGGGTTTCTGGTTGAATATCGAGAATACGTTGTTTACCGTCGCTGGCTTTACCGCCTGCCTGCTCGGCAAGGAACGCCATTGGGTTGCATTCGTACAGCAAACGCAGCTTACCTTTCGGGTGGCTGGCGGTGCTTGGGTAGAGATAAATTCCGCCTTTCAACAGGTTACGGTGGAAATCTGCCACCAGAGAACCGATGTAGCGTGAGGTATAAGGACGTTTAGTCGCAATATCCTCTTCCTGGCAGAACTTCAGATATTTTTTCACGCCCTGCGGGAAGCGAATGTAGTTTCCTTCGTTGATGGAGTAGGTATAGCCCTTCTCCGGGAAGGTCATACGTTCGTGGCTCAGGCAGAATACCCCAAGTGACGGATCGTAAGTAAAGGCGTGAACGCCAACCCCGGTGGTGTAAACCATCATGGTAGACGAACCGTAGACCACGTAACCTGCGGCAACCTGCTTGTGACCCGGCTGCATAAAGTCAGCTTCGGTAACCGGTGTTCCCGGCGGTGAAACACGGTGGTAGATCGAGAAGATTGTGCCAACGGAAACGTTAACGTCGATGTTGGAAGAACCGTCGAGTGGGTCCATCAGCACCACGTATTTACCGTGCTCAACGCCTTCAAAGATGACGAACTCATCTTCTTCTTCAGAGGCGATACCAGCCACAATGCCGCGCGCTTTCAGTGCCGCTTTCAGCTTTTCGTTCGCGAACAGGTCCAGCTTCATCTGCTGTTCACCCTGGACGTTTTCCACGCCACTGGCGCCAAGAATATCCACCAGACCCGCTTTGTTGATGTCGCGGTGGATAATTTTAGCTCCCAGCTTGATGGCTGAAATCAGCGCCGTCAGTTCACCTGTGGCGTGAGGAAAGTCGTGTTGCTTCTCGACGATAAATTCGCCTAACGTTTTCATAACACATTCCCTGAATCTACGATGGAGTGGCAGCCACTGTAACAAACTGCCAACGTATGCGTACGCAGTTTAGCCGATTGAACTTCAAAAACCATAGGCCAAATCCGTTTCTTCCACTTGCACTCGGGGTTAAACTGAGCGCCGGACTTATGAGTAATGGAACAAATTTATGCGTATTCACATCCTTGGGATTTGTGGCACTTTCATGGGCGGCCTGGCGATGCTGGCCCGCTCGCTGGGCCACCAGGTGACCGGCTCTGACGCCAATGTCTATCCGCCAATGAGCACCTTGCTGGAGCAGCAAGGCATTGAATTAACGGAAGGTTATGATGCCAGCCAGCTCGATCCTGCACCCGATATGGTGATCATTGGTAACGCCATGACACGCGGAAATCCCTGTGTGGAAGCTGTGCTGGAACGCAACATTCCCTACCTCTCTGGTCCACAGTGGCTGCACGATTATGTGCTGCGTGACCGCTGGGTGCTGGCAGTGGCCGGTACTCACGGCAAAACCACGACAGCCGGCATGGCGGCGTGGATTCTGGAGGCTTGTGGCCTTGAACCTGGCTTCATTATTGGTGGTGTGCCAGGAAATTTCGATGTATCAGCAAAATTAGGAAAAAGCCCGTTCTTCGTTATCGAAGCGGATGAGTACGACAGCGCCTTTTTCGACAAACGCTCCAAGTTTGTTCATTACTGCCCGCGCACACTGATTCTTAACAATCTGGAGTTCGATCATGCGGATATCTTTGACGATCTGCGGGCGATCCAGAAACAGTTCCATCATCTGATCCGTATCGTGCCGGGCCAGGGGAAGATCCTGCTGCCGGAACACGATCACAACCTGAAGCAGGTGATGGCGATGGGGTGCTGGAGCGAGCAGGAAACGGTGGGCGACAACGGCCACTGGCAGGCGAAAAAACTGACGCCGGATGCCTCACGCTGGGAAGTCTGGCTCGATGGCGCCAAAGTGGCGGAAGTGAGCTGGGGCCTGGTGGGCGAACACAACATGCATAACGGTCTGATGGCGATAGCCGCCGCGCGTCATGTCGGTGTGAAACCCGAAGATGCGGGCGAAGCGCTGGGGCGCTTTATCAACGCGCGCCGTCGTCTGGAATTGCGTGGTGAAGTGAATGCCATCAAGGTCTATGACGATTTTGCTCATCACCCCACGGCAATTCTGGCTACCCTGGCTGCGCTGCGTAGCAAAGTCGGCGGCACGGCACGTATTCTGGCGGTGCTGGAGCCGCGTTCCAATACCATGAAGATGGGCGTCAGTAAGAATGAACTGGCTCCGTCACTGGGACGTGCGGATGAGGTGTTCTTGTTCCAGCCACACCATATTCCGTGGCAGGTGTCGGACGTGGCTGATGCCTGTATCCAGCCTGCGCACTGGAGCGCGGATATCGATACGCTGGTGGAGATGGTGGCGAAGGTGGCACAGCCGGGCGATAACATCCTGGTGATGAGCAACGGCGGGTTTGGTGGGATCCATCAGAAACTGCTGGAGAGGCTGGGTCGTTAATCCGTAACGGCGCGATTTATCGCGCCGTTACGGTTCAGCAGTTTGAAGCTTATTGTGCTTCAGCCAGCTCACGCAAATACTGGAAAATCTGACGCGCGGATTTCGGTGGCTTGTTACCGGCTTTCTCTTTCTGCGCATTACGGATCATACTGCGCAGTTGCTGGCGATCCGCCTGCGGATAGAGGTTGATCACCTCGGCCATCACATCATCACCTTGCTCAATCAGACGATCGCGTAAGTTTTCCAGTTTATGGAACAGCGCAACCTGCTGGTTGTGGCGGTTTTTCAGCTTATCCAGTGCCTGGCGGATCGGATCTTCATCGCGCGCGCGCAGCATTTTGCCGATCAGCTGCAACTGGCGGCGGCGACCTTCTTTCTTAATACGCTGCGCCAGTTCAATCGCGGCACGTAAATCTTCGTCGAGTGGAATTTTATCGAGGGAGTTTTTCCCCAGATCAACTAACTCGGCACCCAGGCGCTTCAGCTCCTCGGCATCGCGTTTAATTTCGCTTTTACTGACCCAGATAATCTCTTCGTCTTCTTCTTCCTGATTATCCGGCACATCATCGAGCCAGTCTTCGGGCTGCTTGGTCATCTCTTGGCTCCCTAAAAAAAAGAGGCTAATCCTACCAGTTTATCGGGTGACTGCGAAATTGTTCTCTGAGTCTGATAGACTCAAAACATTCATACATAAGATTAGACGGCAGGTCGATGAACGTATCTACTCAGGTTGCAGAACAACGTAAAGTGTTGGAACAGGCTGTCGCACAGGCGCTGGAACTGGCGAAAGCCAGCACCGATGGCGCAGAAGTGGCGGTGACCAAAACCACCGGTATCGGTGTCAGTACCCGCTACGGCGAAGTGGAAAACGTCGAATTTAACAGCGATGGCGCACTCGGCATCACCGTTTATCATCAGAATCGCAAAGGCAGTGCTTCCTCGACCGACCTCAGCCCGGATGCCATCAAACGCACCGTGCAGGCGGCGATCGATATTGCCCGCTACACCTCAAGCGATCCCAATGCTGGCCCGGCGGATCGCGATTTGCTGGCGTTCGAGGCACCGGATCTCGATCTCTACCATCCGTGGGAGATCGATGCCGATCGCGCCATTGAGCTGGCCGCGCAGGCGGAACAGGCTGCGCTACAGGCTGACAAGCGTATCACCAACACCGAAGGCGGCAGCTTCAACAGCCACGTCGGTATCAAAGTTTTTGGCAACAGTCATGGCATGTTGCAAAGCTACTGCTCCAGCCGCCACTCGCTCTCCAGTTGCGTGATTGCCGAGCAGAACGGCGAGATGGAACGTGATTACGCCTACACCATTGGCCGTGATATCAACGATCTGCAAAGCGCGGATTGGGTTGGTGCTGAATGCGCGCGTCGCGTGCTGTCACGCCTGGCGCCACGCAAACTCTCCACCATGCAAGCGCCAGTGATTTTCGCCCCGGAAGTGGCAACCGGATTGTTTGGCCATTTGGTGGGGGCCATCAGCGGCAGCAGCGTCTATCGTAAATCCACCTTCCTGCTGGATGCGTTGGGCACGCAGATCCTGCCGGAATGGCTGACCATCGAAGAGAAACCGCATTTGCTGAAAGGGCTGGCCTCAACGCCGTTTGACAGCGAAGGGGTACGCACTCAGGCGCGTGACATTATCAAAAATGGCGTGCTGCAAAACTGGCTGTTGACCAGCTACTCCGCGCGCAAACTCGGTCTGCAAAGCACCGGCCATGCGGGCGGTATCCACAACTGGCGCATTGCCGGTCAGGGCCACAGCTTCGCAGATTTGCTGAAGCAGATGGGGCGTGGCCTGGTGGTGACCGAGCTGATGGGGCAGGGTGTGAGCGCCATTACCGGTGACTATTCACGCGGTGCTGCCGGTTACTGGGTGGAGAACGGTGAGATCCAGTACCCGGTGAGCGAAATCACCATCGCCGGCAACCTGAAGGATATGTGGCGCAATATGGTCACTGTCGGCAACGATATTGAAACCCGCAGCAACATCCAGTGTGGATCGGTGCTGCTACCGGAGATGAAGATCGCCGGTCAATAATGACATCGCTTCCTGAAGGCAGCCCGCAAGGCTGCCTTTTTTGTCAGTAAAATAAAAAAGGAATAAACGATGCGTAAGCATGTGATTGCAATGTTGTCTCTGTCGTTGTTGTTCTCCAGTGCCAGCTTATATGCGGCTGACCTGGAAAAAGATATGGATACCCTCAAAGATGGCCTGAGCACGGTTAAAAAAACTGATGATGCGCAGGAGATGCAAACCGCACTGGGCAAGATGCGCCAGGCGGCGGAGGATGCCAAAAAATCCACGCCGGAAAAGCTGGAAGGTCAGCCTGCTGATAGCGCCCAGATCAAGGATTTCCATGCCGGACTTGATTCATTGATCGCCCAGATTGATGTGGTCGACCAACTGGCGAAAGCCAACAAACTGGACGAAGCCAAAACCGAAGCGAAGAAACTGGAAGATATTCGCAACGCCAACCATAAGAAATTCCGCTGATAGTCAGGCCAGCTAATTGGCTGGCCTTATTTCCCTGGTCATATCTGACTGCCTGAATGCGTTAAATCCATCATTCTGTGTAAAACGTGATGCGTTTTGCATTATTCGTGCATCCTGCGATCTGGCGCACAGTTGCTCGCATGATTTCCACTTTGAGGTGGAAAAGATGCGTCTCCACAGCCAACAGCGAACAGCGTAATTTCTTCTCAACGCGAATTAACTGTCATTGTCCGCTGTAAACAGGAGTGAGCCAGGTGAGTAGTGAAGCTGTTCCGCTGAAACAAAGCACGCCGGAAGCGATTCAGGCGCTGGCGGATAACGTGATGATGCAGATTGCCGCGCTGTATGCCGCGCACCACATTGAACCCAATGCGGTGCAGCAGCAGATGCTGGCCTCACATGTGCGAGCAATGGCCTCGCGCTCCCTGACCGGTGAAGCGTTACCGGAAGTGGAAGCGGAGCTGTTTGAGGACATCTCGCCCGAGACCATGGCGCTGGCGCAGCAGGTGGTGGATCTGTTTGGCAACCTGCCACGCGAAGAGGCGTGGTTGCTGTCCGTCCACATTGAAGTAGCAAGATCGAATTAAGTCAGCAATCAAAGAGGAATTGAACATGGTAACGGTAGTCATTGGTGATCGTTTGGGTAAAGGGCAAAAAGTCGCGGCTGGCGTAGAGAAAGCCGGTGGGCGTGCCGTGGTGGTGCCGGGGGTAGCGGCAGATATGAAGCTGGGTGACGTCATGAAGGCAGAAAATGCGGATTTCGGCATCTCCTTCTGCGGCAGCGGCGGTGCGGGGGCAATTACCGCGCAGAACAAATATGGCTACAAATCAAAGCACGGTATGCGTTCGATTGATGAAGGCGTCACGGCGATTAACGAAGGTGCCAATGTCCTCGGTTTTGGTTTTATGGATAAAGAAGAGCTGGGTGAACGGCTGGTACAGGCCTGGAACAAAAAATACGGCAGCTAAGTATGAAACAACAATACGTGACTCAGGTAACGGTACAGGGCAAAGGTGACAGCAAAGCCAAAGCCTTTGCCGATGCCCTGAGTAAGGTGCAGCAGCAGGTGCTGCGCACCACACAAAAAATTCTGCTGCGCATCGAACCCCAGGATGTCCGGGTGCTGCGCGCGCAGGAGCGCGTTAAGACAGAGAAGTTTTTGTTCTTTTTCCTCGCGCGTGAGCGACGGAACTACAGCGTGGAGCTGGAGATTACCGTCAGCGTCACCGTGATCGATACCGAACAGGTGGAATTCACGGCGGCACCTTAACAACAGACGAAAAACAAAGGTAAACGCATGTTTTTAATTATTTTGTTTAAGTCGTTAATCATTGGCGGGTTGGTAGGGGTTGGCGTTGGAGCAGGTGCGGCGCGCATGTTCCATGCTCCTACCACGCAGGGCATGGGCGCGTTCCGTACGCTGGGCGAGCTTAACTCCTGTGAGGGCGATCCGGCATCGCACTTCTCCTTTGGTCTCGGCTTTTTCTTTAACGCCTGGGCTTCATCCGTTGCAGCGGGTTCCTTCACTCAGGATGTTGACCATCGCATCCTGCCGAACTGGGGCGCGGCGGCCCTGATGGTGAAAAACCGCAACGTAGCAGAAACACTACACAACCCGAAGAAGATGGCGATTGCCTGCGGCATCATCGGCATGATCGTCGTCGCCTTCCTGAACAGCACCGCTTCTGCCGTTCCGGCAGCGTTGCAGGTTACGGCGGTAAAAGTATTGGTACCGGCGGCCAACCTGCTGGTGAACACCGTGATGCCAGTGATTTTCTGGCTGGCAGCGATTGATGCCGGTAAGAAATCGGGCTTCTGGGCCACCATTTTCGGCGGCCTGGCGCAGCTGATTATGGGCAACGCCGTACCGGGCCTGGTTCTGGGTATCCTGATCGGTAAGGGTGTCGAGGAGAGCGGCTGGAACAAAGTCACCAAGGTGATGATGACCGCCATTGTGCTGCTGTTCGTGCTGAGCGGTTTCTTCCGCGGCTTTGACATGAAACTGCTGCAATCCTTCCAACTGGGTATTCCCGGCTGGCTGGACATGATTCACAACAGCCTCAGCGGCAAATAAGGAGCCATCAGCATGAACGAAAACAAAGGGTTCTGGTACGCCGACTGGTCTTTCCCGATTTTTGTCGGCCTGCTCTCCGCCGGGGTGTTTGCCGGTACGCATATGTACTACCTGTACGGCATTGGTGCTTTTAACGAAGTGGCGTTTGTCTCCATGCTGCGTTCCGGCATGGAAACCGGGGTCTACGGCGCGGTAGCGGCGTTCGGTGCCAGCTTCCTGTTCGCCCGTATAATCGAAGGTTCGCTGGTGGGGATTCTCGATATCGGCGGGGCGATTCAGACCGGCGTGGGTCTGGGGGTTCCGGCGTTGTTACTGGGCGCGGGCATTGTCTTCCCAGTCGCGAACTTCGCCGCCTCGCTGGCAACCGGTCTGGTGATTGGCGTGGCGATTGGCTACATCATCATCCTGGCGCGTAAGTTCACCATCAATCAGAGCGACTCCACCTACGGTGCCGACGTGATGATGGGGGCGGGTAACGCCTCTGGCCGCTTCCTCGGTCCGTTGATCATCCTGTCGGCAATGACCGCGTCAATTCCTATTGGTCTTGGTTCGTTGGCGGGTTCGCTGCTGTTTTACCTGTGGAACAAGCCGATTACCGGTGGTGCGATTCTCGGTGCCATGGTGCTGGGCGCGATCTTCCCGGTTTCTCTCTAAGGAGGGGGTATGTTTGATGTCATTCTCCGTCGTGCGCGTCTGTGCGACGGACAGCTGGTGGATATTGCGTGGCAGGACGGCAAAATCGCCGCACTGGGTAGCGTAAGCGGTCAGGCGGCACAAGAACGCGACCTGGCCGGGCGCTACTACCTCAGCGCAGGCTGGATCGACAGCCACGTTCACTGTTATCCCAAATCGCCGATTTATCACGACGATGCGGATGCCATCGGTGTGGCACAGGGGGTCACCACGGTGGTGGATGCCGGCAGCACCGGCGCTGATGATATTGACGATTTTTATCAGCTTACGCGACAGGTCACGACCGACGTTCGTGCGCTGATCAACATAGCCCGCACCGGCATTGTCACGCAAAACGAGCTGGCCGATATGGCGCAAATCGACGGTGAGGCGGTGGTGCAGGCTATTCAGCGTCGTCCCGATTTTATCGTCGGCCTCAAAGCGCGTATGAGCAGCAGCGTAGTGGGCGAAAACGGTATCCAGCCGTTAATCCGGGCCAAAGCCATCCAGCAGGCGGCGGGTGATCTGCCGCTGATGGTGCATATCGGCAACAACCCGCCGGTGCTGGAGGACATTGCCGATCTGCTGACTTCCGGCGACATCATCACCCATTGCTACAACGGCAAACCCAACCGCATTCTTACGCCGCAGGGCGAGCTGAAAGCCGCGGTGAAGAATGCGTTAGCGCGTGGTGTGCGGCTGGATATCGGCCACGGCAGCGCCAGCTTCAGCTTTGAGGTGGCGCGTCAGGCGATTGCGCAGGGCATTCTGCCTGACACCATCAGCTCCGATATCTACTGCCGCAACCGTATCAATGGCCCGGTGCACAGCCTGGCGCATGTGATGTCGAAATTCTTCAGCATTGGCATGACATTGCCGCAGGTGATCGACTGCGTGACACGCAAAGCCGCTGAAGGTCTGCGACTGAAAAACAAAGGTTGCCTGGCGGTCGGTTACGACGCCGACCTGACCATTTTTACCGTCAAAGAGGAAGCCCGCCCGTTCGTCGATGCTGAAGGCGAACAGGTGCTGGGTGAGCAACATCTGGTGCCGCTGGCCGCCGTGGTGGCGGGGCAATGGCATCTGACAGATGAAGGGAAAGCCAATCATGTCTTCGATTTATGAAAAATATGACCTGAAGCAGGTCATCAATGCCTCTGGTCGCATGACCATTCTTGGCGTATCGACCCCGGCAGCAGACGTGGTCGATACCGTGAAATACGGCCTTAACCACTACTTTGAGATGAAAGATCTGGTGGATAAAACCGGGGCGTATATCGCGCAACTGCTTGAGGTGGAAAGCGCAGTGGTGGTTTCCTGTGCGTCGGCGGGCATTGCGCAAAGTGTGGCGGCGGTGATCGTGAAAGATAACGCCTGGCTGCTGGAAAACCTGCATGCCGCACCACTCAGCGTGCCGCACGATATCGTGATGCCGAAAGGTCATAACGTCAATTTTGGCGCGCCGGTTGGCACCATGGTGGCATTGGGTGGTGGACGCCTGGTGGAGGCAGGCTACAGCAACGAATGTTCGCCAGAACAGCTGGCAGCGGCGATTACGCCGACGACCGCCGCGTTGCTGTATATCAAATCACACCATTGCGTGCAGAAAAGCCATCTCAGTGTCGAACAGGCGGCAGTGGTGGCGCGTAAGCATGGCATTCCGTTGATTGTCGATGCGGCAGCGGAAGAAGATTTGCAGTGCTACTACCAGATGGGCGCTGACCTGGTGATCTACAGCGGGGCGAAAGCGATTGAAGGACCAACCAGCGGTCTGGTGATTGGCCGCACCCAATATGTTGAGTGGGTGAAGCGCCAGAGTAACGGCATCGGTCGTGCGATGAAAGTCGGCAAAGAGGGCATCCTCGGCCTGACGCAGGCGATTGAAAACTATCTGTCGCAGGAGAAAACCACCGGCGCAGAGATGGTGGAAAAAATGACGCCGTTTATCGCCAACCTCAACACCCTGAATGGCGTCAGCGCGCGTGTGGTATGGGATGCTGCCGGACGTGACATCGCCCGTGCCGAAATCAAGTTCGACGAAGCGCAAACCGGCTGGGCCACTGGCGAGCTGGTGCAGGCACTGAAAAACGGCGTTATCGCCATCTATTTCCGTGGCTATAAAGCCAATGAAGGCATTATCGAGGCCGATGTGCGTAGCGTCAGCGACGATCAGCTGCATACCATTTTTACCGCCATCGAGGCGCTGCTCAGCGGGGAGAAACACGCATGACTCTGACTCCAAAATTTTATCAGGGCCGTCTGTGCCTCAATGTGCTGGCGGGTTCTAAACAGAATGCGCGCGATATCTGGGAAGCGGCGGATGGTTATGTGTTGGTGGGCGTGTTGTCGAAAAACTACGCCAGCACTGAGGCGGCAATTGCCGATATGCGCGAATATGCTGCGCTGATTGATAACGCGATTTCGGTTGGACTGGGTGCCGGGGATCCCAATCAATCGGCGATGGTGAGTGAGATTGCAGCTGAGCTGCAACCGCAACACGTTAACCAGGTGTTCACCGGCGTCGCGACCAGTCGCGCGCTGCTCGGCCAGCATGACACCGTGGTCAACGGCCTGATTTCCCCCACCGGCACGCCGGGTCTGGTCAAAATCTCCACCGGACCGCTGAGTGCGCAAGGGCCGGATGCCATCGTGCCAATCGACAGCGCGATTCGCTTGTTGCAGGACATGGGCGGCAGCTCGGTGAAATACTTCCCGATGGGGGGATTGAAAGCGGTAGCGGAGTACCGCGCGGTGGCGGAAGCCTGTGCGCGTAACAACTTCTGGCTGGAACCCACCGGCGGTATTGATCTCGACAATTTTGAAGAGATTGTTCGCATTGCGCTGGAGGCGGGCGTCAGTAAAGTGATTCCGCACGTCTACAGTTCGATTATCGATAGCGCGACTGGCGACACACGCATTGACGATGTGCGTCAGCTTCTGGCAACGTGCAAAAAGTTGTTGTAACAATTAAGTAACAGGTGAAGCCCGTGAGATTTCCCAACCAGCGTCTGGCCCAACTTTTCGCTGCGCTGCAAACCGAAACGCTGCCGCAGGATGAGCTGGCGCGACGTTTTTCCGTGTCCACTCGCACGGTGCGCACCGATATCACGGCGCTTAACGCGCTGTTGGCGCAGCATGGTGCGCAGTTCGTGCTGGCGCGTGGCGAGGGTTATCAACTGAAGGTGGAGGACGCGCTGCGTTTTGGTCAGCTCCAGGCACAAACCGCGGCACCGCTGCGCGTGCCGCGTACCTCACAGGAACGGGTGCGTTATCTGCTCAGTCGTTTTCTCACCGCTGCATATTCGCTGAAGCTGGAAGATTTGTCGGAAGAGTGGTTTGTCAGCCGCGCGACCCTGCAAAGCGACATGGCTGAGGTGCGTGAATGGTTCGGGCGTTATCATCTGAATATCGAAACCAAACCGCGTTACGGAATGAAGCTGTTCGGCAGCGAAGCGGCGATTCGCACCTGCCTGACTGATTTGCTGTGGCAAATCGACCAGGATACGCCGGACAGCCCGCTGTTAACGGTGGAAACGCTACACAGCGGCATGCTGGAGCAGTTGCAACCGCTGCTTCAGCATTGTTTCTCGCAGCACGCCATTCGCCTCAGCGATGAAGGTGAACGCTATCTGCAAATCTATTGCGCGGTGGCAGTACGGCGCATCAGCGAAGGTTTTCCGCTGAACGATCCGGGTGCGGAGGATGTCGGCGAGGAGGTGCGTGAAGCCGCGCAGCAACTGATTAACCTGATGCGGCCGCTGGTGGGAAAACCGATCTCTCAGGCGGAAGAGAACTGGCTGCGCGTCAACATCGCTGCCCGCCAGATTCAGGCACTGGCCCCCAGCACCATCAATGCCGATGATGCGGATGCGCTGGTCGATTACCTGCTGAATTACATCAACACGCACTACAACTATCGTCTGCAACAGGATGAACAGTTGCGTGCCGATCTGCTCACCCATATCAAAACCATGATCACCCGGGTGCGTTACCAGATCCATATCCCCAATCCGCTGCTGAGTAATATCAAGCAGCATTACCCGATGGCCTACGACATGACGCTGGCGGCGGTCACCAGTTGGGGGAAATATACCCCTTACAGCATCAGCGAAAACGAAATCGGTTTTCTGGTGCTGCATATCGGCGTCGGGCTGGAGCGTCACTATGATGTGGGCTATCAGCGTCACCCCCAGGTGCTGCTGGTGTGTGACAGCGGTAACTCTACCTTGCGCATGATTGAAGCGATGCTGCTACGTAAGTATCCCCAGTTGCAGGTGACGGGCCGCCTGTCGCTACGTGAATACGAGGCGCTTGCGGCTATTGATGAAGATTTTGTTATCTCCACCACCCGCTTGCGTGAGAAAAACAGCCCGGTGGTGGTGATGTCGCCGTTCCCAACGGAATTCCAGCTTGAGCAGCTCGGCAAACTGGTGCTGGTGGATCGTACCCGGCCTTATATGCTGGAAAAATACTTCGATGCACAGCATTTTCTGGTGGTGGACCAGCCGATGACGCAATCGGCGCTGTTCCATCAACTGTGCAACCAGCTTCAGCGTGAAGGCTATGTGGAAGACGATTTTTATCCCTCGGTTGAGGAACGTGAAGCGATTGTTAGCACCATGCTGGGGGAGGGGATTGCGCTGCCGCACTCGCTGGGTCTGCTGGCGAAGAAAACCGTGGTGTACACCGTGCTGGCACCGCAGGGCATCAGTTGGGGCGATGAAACCGCCTCGGTGATTTTCCTGCTGGCCATCAGCAAAAGTGAATATGAAGAGGCGATGGCGATTTATGACCTGTTCGTCACTTTCCTGCGCGAACGCGCAACCGCCCGGTTGCGTGACTGCGGCGATTTTGTCAGCTTCAAGGCCGTGGCGATGGATTGTTTGAGTCGCCTGTAACGGCGCGATTATTGCGTAATGCATTGTTCGTAGCGGCGCGATTCATCGCGCGGATTTTTCCTGCATCGCGCACGGAATTGCGCGATAAATCGCGCCGCCACGGAAAGGTTAGTCAGCGTTGCTGATTAACCTTTCTTCGCCAGCAAACGCGGGATCTCGCGCAGGCACCATGCTTTCGCTTCACCCATGCTGTCGCGGCGCCACGCCATAATGATATCCACCTCGCGGGTATATTCCGCACTCACCACGCGCAGACGTCCTTCGGCGATATCCTGCTCCACCAGCGAATAGGGCATGGTCGCCACACCCAGTCCGGCCAGCAGCGCTTTGCGTTTGTCTTCCATGCTGCTTACCGTCAGGCGCTGTTGCTTGTCCAGCAACTGCACGGTCAACACCGGGCGCTCGCGCGCGGTATCGGCCACTGCAATGCCGCGATACTTCACACGCGTCACCTCAGATTGTGGCTCGGCTTCCTGATGAATGGGATGATCCGGACTGGCGACATACACGCTCATCATGCTGTACAACTTGCGGGTGTTGATTTCCGTTGAGGCGCGGAAATGCATATCCGGCGCAATGACGATATCGGCACGCCCCTGCTCCAGCCGCTCCCAGGCACCGGCCAGCACTTCGGTCACCAGGGATATCTGGGTATTGGCTTTGTCCGCCAGTTTGGTCACCAGCGGGAACAGGTGTTCGGTGGGCACCAGCGCCTCGGTGACGATGGTGAGATGGGTTTCCCAACCGCGCGCCAGCGCTTCAGCGTCGGTGGTGAGTTTGTCGGCGGCTTCCAACAGCACGCGGCCACGTTCCAGCAGCATGCGTCCTACGTTGGTGAATTTAGTGCGGTGACCGGAGCGGTCAAACAGCACGACATCCAGCTCCTCTTCCAGCTTCTGCATGGTGTAGCTCAATGCGGAAGGTACACGTCCCAGCTCGTCGGCCGCAGCCGCAAAGCTGCCGCGCCGGTCAATAGCATCCATCACACGTAAAGCTTCCAGGGTTAACGCGCGCTCTTTTGCCATGCCGATTCTCTGTCAGGAAATTTGAACATGCCAGGCAGATTAACTGGCTAACAATCCGGCGTCCAGCCTTTTACCATAATCCTATAAACCTGCGGTCGTATCATCCCGCAGAGCGTCGGAGGTAAATCATGATGACAACCCGCTGCGCGTCAGCATGTGGCCAGGCCGATTTCGGTTGGTTGCAGGCGCGTTACAGCTTCTCATTTGGCCACTATTTTGATCCGAAACTGATGGGCTATGCCTCACTGCGCGTGCTCAATCAAGAAGTGCTGGCACCCGGTGCTGCCTTCCAGCCCCGCACCTATCCTCAGGTTGATGTACTCAACCTGGTACTACAGGGCGAGGCGGAGTACCGCGACAGCGAGGGCAACCATATTATCGCCCGTGCCGGTGAAGCGCTGCTGTTGTCGGCGCGCCAGGGCGTGAGCTATAGCGAAATCAATCTCAGCAAAGATCAACCGCTGACACGTATGCAGTTGTGGCTGTCGGCGTGCCCGGAACGCGAGAATCCGTTGTTGCAGAAAATGTCGCTGCCCGAGCAGACCTCTTTCCTGTTGGCTTCGCCAGACGGTGCGGAAGGCAGTTTACAGCTGCGTCAGCAGGTGTGGATTCATCAGGTAACGCTGGCTCCCGGCGAGCAACATAGCGTGAAGCTGAACGGTCCACGCGCCTATCTGCAATCGATCCACGGATCGGTGGATGTGCAGGCGAGCAGTGCGCATCAGGAAAAGCTAAGCTGTGGCGATGGGGCATTTCTGGCAGAAGAACAGCAGATTACGTTGCAGGCGAAAACGCCGTTACGTGCGTTGGTGATTGATATACCGGTGTAAAAAAGGGCGGCTGATGCCGCCCTGAAGGTTTATTTCAGAATGGTAAAGGCGGTGGTGACGTGCTTCACACCGCTTACCCGGCTGGCGATATCCGCCGCCGCTGCCGCTTCCTGTTGTGTCACCAGACCCAGCAGGAACACTTCGCCGTTTTCGGTGGTCACTTTCACGTTCGACGATTTCACCTGATCGCTGCCCAGCAGTTGTGAGCGGATTTTGGTGGTGATCCAGGTGTCATTAGAGGATGTACCGAGGCTGACTTTCTGGCCGGTACGGATTTCGTTGTACACCTCAGTCGCGCCATCGACACCCATCGCGATCTGTTTCGCGCGGCTGGCGAGATCCGCCGACGGTGACTGACCGGTCAGTAGCACTTTGCCCTGATAGGCGGTCACTACGACGCGCGCCTGGTTTTTGATCTGTTCATCTTTTGCCAGCGCGTTGCTGACGCGTAACTCCAGCGTACCGTCATCCACCTGGGTGCCCACGGTGCGGGGATCGGTGGCGGTTTTGGTGGCTACTGCGGCACCGCCAGCGACGACAGCAACGCAGCCCTGCAACATCATGGCGGTGAAAAGAATGGCGACAGCGTTCAATGCTTTCATCTTAGCTCCTTCAGTCATTCCTGGTGGGGGAACAAGGTGTTATCGATCAAATCGCACAGGCAGTTCAGCGTCAGCATATGCATCTCCTGAATACGCGCACTGCGATGTGACGGAATGCGAATTTCCACATCGTGTGGGCCGAGCAGGCCGGCCAGCTCACCGCCGTCGTAGCCGGTCAGCGCCACGATGGTCATATCGCGTGTAACCGCAGCTTCAACCGCTTTAATAATGTCACGGGTGTTGCCACGGGTGGAAATGGCCAGCAGAACATCACCGGCCTGGCCAAGCGCTCGCACCTGCTTGGCATAAATTTCATCGTGCAACCGATCGTTACCAATGGCCGTCAGCATTACGTTGTCGGCACTGAGCGCCAGCGCGGGCAGGCTGGGGCGTTCGGTCTCAAACCGGTTGATCATACTGGCGGCAAAATGCTGAGCGTTGGCCGCTGACGCGCCATTACCACAGCTAAGGATTTTGTTACCGCTCAGCAGCGACTGCACCAACGTCATGGCCGCACGGGAAATGGCATCCGGCAGCGCCTCGGCGGCAGCGATTTGAGTCTGAATACTTTCGGTAAAACACGCTTTAATTCTGTCCTGCACAAGACCACCTGGTTCTACACATCGGCATGAAAGGCATCGGGCAGCCACTCCAGCTCGCGCCCGGTAATGGCTATGATGTCAAAGCGGCAATTTACCGTGTCAAAACTGCCGTTACGTCCCAGCAGCCATAGCGCTGCGGTACGGAGTAGCTTTTGTTGTTTCTGACGCGTTACGCTGGCGGCTGCACCGCCAAAACGCGCATCGCGTCGATAGCGCACTTCGACAAAGACCCAGCAGTCGCCATCCTGCATGATGAGGTCAATCTCACCGCTGCGACAGCGAACATTGCTGGCAATCCATTGCAGCCCGGCGCGCTCCAGATAGCGGCGCGCCTGCTGCTCTTGCTCAGCGCCAATGCGCTGGCGATTTACTGTACCGGAACGATTTGTCCCTGACGATACTGGTTCCATGCCAACTTCCTGTTGATCACGCAATCCGGGGTGGCGCTCAGCTTGCCGGTGTTGCCATCAATGGCAAAGCCCGGAACCTGACGCATCTGGTTAAAGTGGTTCGCCAACGTCCAGGCATCAATGCCCATTGCGTACAGGCGTACCAGCGAATAATCATTGTTAAACGACTTCGCCGCTTGCTGCATCAGCGCCGGGTTGCTACCCGAAAGCAGCGGAATGTCACTGAATTGTAAGCCATCCATCTCCAGACGGAAGTCCGGACCCGCACCGGCCTGGAAGCTGCGTGAGCTGGCGTACAACGCGATATTGTTGCGGCTGCTGGTACGCATCGCAATCATCGGCTTGATCAGCTGTAGCTCATCCTGGTTGGCGACGATATACACCGCATCAAGGCTGCCACCGCTGGTATCGGCTACCGGGGTGCTGGTCTGCGGCGCCGGGATGTTCAATCCGGCAATCGATACGCCCTGCGACTGTGCGGGTTCCACCACCAGCGGTGTGCCACTCAGGTTGATACCGGCACCGCTGTTGATACCCTGTTTCAGCTCGCTGACGGAACCAAAACGTTGTTGCAACACGGTCGAACCACCCAGCGTCTGCCACTCTTGCGCAAAGGCCTTACCAACACGATCGCCATAACTGTTACGCGGCAACAGCAGCAGCGGCTGGCGTTTGCCTTGATCCCACATATGGTGGGCGGCATCGCGCGCTTCGTCTTCAGGAGAAAGCGCAAAGTAACAAATATTCGGATGGTTCTGGATCTGTTCCGGCTCGTTCAGGGCCAGTACGTTAAGCGGCGAGTTGCTGTTAGCGACAGTCTCTACATCACTTTTCAACAGCGGGCCGACGACGATGGTTGCGCCATCCTGCTGCGCCTGCTGCATCACCTGCTGAATCGGCTGACTGCTGGTGTCATACACCTTGACCTGGGCATTGCTATCACCTGCGCTGGCTGCCGGGGCAGGTGCAGCAGCAGGTTGCGGCTGGGTGCTTTGATCCGGGGTGATGGCAGCAGCGGCCGGGCTGACTACGGTATTGGCGGTCGCATCTGGCGTTGCAGCGGCTGGCTGCGGCTGGGCGCTGGCATCCGCGCTCGCCGGTGTCGCTGTCGGCTGTGGTTGTGGGGCTGCGGCCGGGGCGGTTAGCACACCGTTTTTCGCATCGTTAAAGCCTTTCTGAATGGCGTTGGCGAAGATCTGCGCCTGACCATTCAGCGGCAGCAGCAACGCGATGGTGCTGGTCGAAGCTTTGCTGAAGTTCTGCACCTGACTCAGGGCGGTCGGCAGGGTTTTGGCACCCGGATTGAGCGGATAGCGTGTTTGCCAATCCTTGATGGCGGCTTTCAGCATTTCCGGGTCCTGGCTGTTGGTATGCCAGGTGTTGAGCAGATCCAGCCAGCCCTGCAAGGTATTCTCGTCGGCATTGATCACCAGGCTGTTGAGCTGATCTTTGGTCATCTGCGTCAGCGCCTGCCAGGTGGCGTCAATATTGCTCTGGTGATCGTCCGCTTTCAGCAGCGGTTCCTGAGCGATATAGGCGCGCAGCAATGCCAGCGAGGGACGATTCTGAGCGGCAGCGATTTGCAGGCCGTAGAAGCGCGCCTGTTGATCCTGCGACAGACCGTCGGTTTTCACCTGGCTCAACAGTTGCTGTGCACCGTTGAAATCCTGCTGACCAATCTGCATCTGCGCCCGCAGCAACTGTAATTCCTGCTGCTGCACATCAGAGAGCTGCTGCGGCAATTGTTTGATCTGATCGCTGGCCTGTGGATACTTTCCTTCCTTCAACAAGGCACGGATGGCAAGTAATTGCCAGTCGGTCTTGCTATCATCGCTGCTTTGCTGCACCTGTTGCAGGTAATAGTCAGACTGGGCCGTGATCGGACCCTGAACATTGACGGAAGACGTTTGCTGTGGTCCCTGACCGCTACAGGCGGCTAAAATTAGCCCAGCGAGAAGAACAGGTACAAAGCGTCCTGCTTTACGACGTAAGACTTTTGAAGGAAGCATACTGTATCCAGTGATGTTTTTTTCTAGATGCTCAATATTAAATCGGCAATTCGGATGAAACAATGAAACAACTCGATCGGGCAGACATTTCTGCCAGCACGCTCTATATCGTTCCTACCCCGATCGGTAACCTGGGTGATATTACGCAGCGTGCGTTAACGGTGCTTGCGAGCGTCGATCTGGTCGCTGCGGAAGATACACGTCATACCGGGCTGTTGCTACAACATTTCGCCATCAATGCGCGACTGTTCGCACTTCACGACCACAATGAGCAGCAGAAAGCCGAAGTGCTGCTGGCCAAATTGCAGGAAGGCCAAAGCATTGCGCTGGTTTCTGATGCCGGAACGCCGTTAATCAACGATCCCGGTTATCATCTGGTGCGTCGTTGCCGTGAAGCGGGTATCCGCGTGGTGCCCTTACCGGGTGCCTGCGCGGCGATTACAGCATTAAGCGCAGCGGGATTACCGTCCGATCGTTTCTGTTACGAAGGGTTTCTGCCGGCGAAAACCAAGGCGCGCTGCGATGCTTTACGTGCTCTGGCGCAGGAGCCGCGCACCCTGATCTTCTACGAATCGACCCACCGTTTAATCGATAGCTTACAGGATATGGTCAGTGAGCTGGGGGCTGAACGTTATGTGGTGTTGGCGCGGGAAATTACGAAGACCTGGGAGTCATTGCACGGTGCGCCAGTGGCCGAGCTATTGGCCTGGGTGCTGGAAGATGAAAATCGCCGCAAAGGGGAGATGGTGCTGGTGGTGGAAGGCCATAAGGCCGATGAAGAAGCCTTACCG
The DNA here is from genome assembly GCF_009728735.1 of Pantoea phytobeneficialis. Lineage (NCBI taxonomy): Bacteria > Pseudomonadati > Pseudomonadota > Gammaproteobacteria > Enterobacterales > Erwiniaceae > Pantoea > Pantoea phytobeneficialis. Next base: position 3,837,606 of record NZ_CP024636.1, on the reverse strand, counting down.
GCAGATGCGCTGCGCACCCTGGCGCTGCTACAACAGGAGCTGTCCTTGAAGAAGGCGGCTGCGCTGACGGCGGAAATTCACGGTGTGAAGAAGAACGCACTGTATCGCTACGCACTCGATCAGCAAGAGGCGTGACAAACGACGGCGGATCGCCTATTATCCCGCGCCGAAGCTGACCAGACAGTCGCCGCTTTGTCGTCGTCCCTCTTCGGGGGGAGACGGGCAGAGGGGAGGAAAGTCCGGGCTCCATAGGGCAGGGTGCCAGGTAACGCCTGGGGGGCGCAAGCCTACGACCAGTGCAACAGAGAGCAAACCGCCGATGGCCCAGTAATGGGATCAGGTAAGGGTGAAAGGGTGCGGTAAGAGCGCACCGCGCGGCTGGTAACAGTTCGCGGCACGGTAAACTCCACCCGGAGCAAGGCCAAATAGGGGTTCACAAGGTACGGCCCGTACTGAACCCGGGTAGGCTGCTTGAGCCAGTGAGCGATTGCTGGCCTAGATGAATGACTGTCCACGACAGAACCCGGCTTATCGGTCAGTTTCGACTTTTTAATGCAAAAACCCCGCTTCGGCGGGGTTTTTGTTTTTGCCCGGAATGAATAACTGTCCACTCCTCTTTCTATGAAAAGAACGCGGCTTATCGGTCAGTTTCGGCTTTTTAATGCAAAAACCCCGCTTCGGCGGGGTTTTTGTTTTTGCCCGGAATGAATGACTGTCCACTCCTCTTTCTATGAAAAGAACGCGGCTTATCGGTCAGTTTCGGCTTTTTAATGCAAAAACCCCGCTTCGGCGGGGTTTTTGTTTTTGCCCGGAATGAATAACTGTCCACTCCTCTTTCTATGAAAAGAACGTGGCTTATCGGTCAGTTTCGGCTTTTTAATGCAAAAACCCCGCTTCGGCGGGGTTTTTGTTTTTGCCCGGAATGAATGACTGTCCACTCCTCTTTCTATGAAAAGAACGCGGCTTATCGGTCAGTTTCGGCTTTTTAATGCAAAAACTCCGCTTCGGCGGGGTTTTTGTTTTCAGCATGCACTGAACCGTAGCGGCGCGATTTATCGCGCTATTCCGTGCTCGGTGCCAGAAAAATCCGCGCGATAAATCGCGCCGCTACGAATTTATCCCCGTCCGTGCGGCTCATCCCAGTTAAATGCCGGTCCAAGCGAGATCACCCCACTCGGGTTGATGGTCTTATGGCTGCAATAATAGTGATGACGGATATGCGGCAGATTGACGGTTTCGGCAATCCCTGGCATTTGGTAAATATCACGCAGAAAGCCGCTGAGGTTGCGATAATCGCTGATCCGGTGGCGATCGCACTTGAAATGCGTGACATATACCGGATCAAAACGTACCAGGGTGGTCCACAGACGCAGATCGGCTTCGGTCAATTGATCGCCGGTCAGATAGCGATGCTGACCCAGGATCTGCTCCAGGCGCGCCAGTGAATGGAACAGCGCCGTTACCGATTCATCATAAGCAGCCTGCGAAGTGGCGAAGCCCGATTTATACACGCCATTGTTTACCGTTTCGTAAATCCAGCTATTCAGCTCATCAATTTGTGGCCGCAACGCCTCGGGGTAGTAATCGCCAGCGCGTGCGCCCTGCGCATCAAACGCGCTATTCAACATCCGAATGATGTCGGCCGATTCATTGCTGACAATGGTGTGCTGATGTTTGTCCCACAGCACTGGCACGGTAACGCGCCCACTGTAGTGAGGATCGGCATGCAGATAGAGTTGATACAGGTATTCGTTCTGATATAGCGAATCGCCGGTAGCGTCGGGGAAATCGTCGTCGAAGGTCCAGCCATTTTCCAGCATCAGCGGATGTACCACCGACACGGAAATCATCTCTTCCAGTCCCTTCAGCTTGCGCATCAGCAGAGTACGATGCGCCCACGGGCAGGCGAGTGAAACGTATAAATGATAGCGGTCGCGTTCGGCGGCAAAACCGGCTTTCCCGGTGGGACCCGCGCTGCCATCAGCGGTAACCCAGTTACGCCACACCGCTTCTGTACGTTTGAAGCGGCCACCGGTTGACTTCGTATCGTACCAGGTGTCATGCCAGACACCGTCAATCAGTTGTCCCATAAGCCCTCCACAAAAAAATGGGGCGAGGAATATCCTCGCCCCTTTTCAGTATACGCTGCTTGTGTACTTAGCGTGCGGTTGCAGTCTGGAAACGCTGACGAATCAGACGGTCGATGCTGTATGCACCTGGACCAACCAGACCCAGCACCAGGAAACCACCAGCGATTGACAGGTTTTTCATAAACATCAGCTGGTTAACACCTTCAGCGAAGTTACTGTGGAACAGGAACGCCGTCAGAATGGTGAAGCCGGCAGTAAACAGCGCCGTGAAGCGGGTCAGGAAGCCGAACAGAATCGCCAGACCGCCACCCAGTTCCAGCAGAATTACCAGCGGCAACAGGAAGCCAGGGACGCCCATTGACTGCATGTACTGTGCGGTGCCTGCATAACCGGTCAGTTTGCCCCAGCCAGCGGTGATAAACAGAATGGTCATCAGAACGCGTGCCAGTAACAGGCCAGAATCTTCGAATTTTTTCATCATCTACTCCAACAAGGTTTTTATTGCAGGTTGCTGGCCTGCGGCAATGTATCCCGCCGAATCACGCCTTGTGATTCATTGGGCTGATGGCTAGAGATGATAATCGCGGGTTGGAAAGGTTGTAAGCGAGATAATCTGTCGATGTTGTTCAGGAATTCTGATTAAAGGAAAAACGGACCTGAAAAAGGTCCGTTGTCAGAAGGAGTTAGCCTAACGTGGTGGCAGCGCTGATTTGATCATCCGCCAGGTGCTCCATAGCCCAAAGCCGCGTTTCGCCCAGCGTAGTAGCCGATTAGGGCTGCGAATTGACCAGATTGCCAGCGCGCTGCTACCAATCGCCAGATAGCGGCGCAAACTGAGGAAGGTGAGCCAGCCCCGATCATACTGCGCGGTGCTCTCCAGCCAGTCACGCCTGGCTGCGCTCAGATCCAGCCGTTGCTGTTGTACCTGATTCAGCAATGCGTGGATGCGTGCTTCGCGCTCGCGGCGGCTCATGAGCGATGCTCCTCCAGCAGTTTGCGATCGGTATCCAGCTCTTTGCGCGTATGGCGCAGCAGTGTGGACTGGCGGGATTTACGCAGTGTCCAGACACCAAAAATCAGCGCCAGCAGGAACAGGACGGCAGTGGTAATCGCAATCGCCATCAGCCGATATTGCGCATCCACCGCCCAGATGATCAGCACCATCAGGCTCATTAACCCGAAAGCGGTAAACAGCATGGTAAGGCCCACCATCATCAGCATCTGAATCAGGTTGGCTTTTTCCTCTTCCAGTTCCACCACTGCCAGGCGGACGCGTGTCTCAACGATACTGACCAACGTGGTAACGATACGTTGACCAATGTTGATGACCCCTTTGCCCGGGCCGTGGCTTTGCTGACTGTCACTCATCATTAACGCCGTGAAAGCAGAATGCCGATGACCACACCCACCGCAGCACCAATACCGACGCCGTGCCAGGGATTTTCACGCACGTAATCATCTGCTTTATGTGCGGCTTCGCGGGTGGATTGCGCCAGGCGTTCGCCAGACTCGCCCAGGCGTTCACGCGAAGTGTCGAGCGCTTCGCGGGCTTTCTGACGCAATTTATCCAGCTCAGTCTTTGACTTCTCGCCGGTGCTGCTCAGCACTTCTTCCAGGGTGTCGGCCAGGTTTTTCAGTTCGGCACGCAAATGTTCTGATGTTGGTTCTTTAGCCATGAAAATCTCCTTTTATGCCCGTCATACTTCAGGCTACAGGTACGTTGGCTGCGTTCATATACCTCAGTCACTTACTGGAGTAAGCTCCTGAAGTCTATGAGCTTGCCGCCTTCCTGTAACCTGAATTATTTAGGGCATGTAACAGTAAGTCCGATTAATAGCGTTCAGCTTCGAGTTGCTTTAACTCGTGCTGCGCTTCTTCCAGCTTGCGCTCGCGTTTAGCGATCTTCTCTTTGTCATTACCTTCCTGGCGCTCTTCTTTCAACTCACGCTCACGTTCGGCGACATCATGCTTTTGCGCCTCAATACGCTCATGATGTGCAGCTTTCAGTTTTTCATCGGTACAACTGGCGCGCACTTCGGTTAGCGCACGCTCCAGCCCGTTTACCCGGCGCTGGTTATCATGCTGCTTTGCCATACCAATTTCGCGCTGAATGTCCTGCTCCTTCTGCTGACATAGTGACTCTGCTGCCAGAAGTGAGCCGGAGAGGGAGAGGAGAACAGCACCCAGGAGTAATTGACGTTTCATCAGGTAAAACCTTCCTTTGTGAATGACCTGCCGCAAACCGGGCAGGAGAGGCTTCCCAGCTTGTCTTGTGCTCGCGCTACCTTTAAGCATAGACAGCGGATGAAAAAATTCAAAGAAGACGCGGGGATAGCGAGGGTTGTGGTCGCCCGGACGAGTATCCGGACGACGCAATTTAGCTGTAAGTCAGACGACTGGGGTCCTGATTTTGCTGCGATGCCTGATGACCGGCGGCCACAACAAAACCTTGTGGCAGCAGGCGACGCAGTACCTTCTGTGCGGCCAGGCTTTGCTCTTCGTTTTCGAAATGAATCACCAATGCATCACCAGAAGGCGTGATGCTTTTAATGCGCACGCCCTGGGCGGAGAGTTGCTGATACAGATAGAAGCCATCCGGCAGCGGGGTGCCGCTGTTGGCAACGCGAATCTGCACCACAGTTTCATGGCTCAGCAGCGCAGGGGCGAAACTGATGGCAACGAGAGCCAGCGCAGCGCCCAACAACCAGGGCAGAAGACGCCTTGGGATGCGGGTCAGAATTTTCATCACTGTGATTTCCCATTCTGATCAGACTGACGTTTACGCCACAGCACCACCAGTGACCCGACAAGACCAAACACCAGCAACACCAGGGGAAGCATCATCAGGCAAAACATCAATTCGTCTTCATAGCGACGGAAAATGGGGGTTTTGCCAAGTGCGAAACCGAGCACTGTAAGGATCACTACCCACAGCAAACCGCTCACCCAGTTAAAGAACTGGAAACGCGCATTGCTGAGGCCAGATAACCCGGCAATGGTTGGCAGCAGAGTGCGCACAAACGCGATAAAACGGCCAATCAGCAGGGCGGAAAGCCCATGACGATGGAACAGGCTGTGCGCGCGTTGATGATATTGCGCGGGTAAATGAGAAAGCCATTTTTGTACCGTGGGGGTATTCCCCAGCCAGCGTCCCTGAATGTAGCTAACCCAGCAACCGAGGCTGGCACCGGTGGTCAGGACCAGAATGGTGAGTGGAAAGTTCATGGTGCCTTTGGCGATCAGCACGCCAACCAGAATCAGCAAGCTATCGCCGGGCAGAAATGCAGCGGGCAGCAGGCCGTTCTCAAGGAAGAGAATCATGAACAGCACGCCATAAATGGCCCACACCAGTGTCGGGTCGGAAAGGGTTTCAAAATCCTGCTGCCATAAGGCATGCAGTAATGCCTGCAAAATATCCATCAATCGGTCCTGAACATCATTGTTAAACGTGCCCGAAGGGCTGGAGCACTAGCTGGCAGTTTGGTTATGCATTTTAGGAGCGCAGCTGAGCCGGATTTTCCGGATCCTTCCAGAATTGATTGTTAAATCAGCAACTTTTTAATGCCCTGTCGCAAAGGGTAAGAAAAGGGCGATAACTGTAACAAAAATCATGGATCTGAGACAGTAGAAAGTTCCCGCAAGAGAGGAGTTTTACCTTTAGATGCAACTGGTCAAAAGGAGCTTTACATGAGCTGACACTATTGCAGATTAACTGACTTTCCTGCCGGAAAAATCAGCAAAATTAGCGGGAATTATCAGTGCCTTCCGGCAGGATGACCGGGTTTTCAGCAAACATGTAACGATCGACATTAAACTCAAAATCGTCTGCGGTAGCGTTAAACAACATCTGTTTAGTATTTTCCAGATGTTGCCACATAGCCAGCTTACTGGCGGCGGGATCTTTGCGGATGAGTGCTTTCAGAATTTGATCGTGATCATCGCACCAACTGAGGATGTTGCGCTGATCAATATGCTCATGCAATTTCAGCCAATAGGGGTTATGCAGGCGGTGCAACCACATCTTCTCGACAATGGCGGCTAAGGCGCTGTTCTGCGTCGATTGTGCAATGCGGACGTGGAACTGCATATCCCATTCAGAATCACGAAAATGGTCTTCCTGGCGGGCCTTCTCCTGAATGGCCATCAGCGCGATGATATCCTGACGAGTCACCTGGGTTGCCGCGAACTCCGCGACATTACTCTCAATCAGCTGACGTGCCTGCAACAATTCAAATGGACCAAAACTGGCGAATTCCAACTGACTGGAGGTCACGATACGGTTTTGCTGTTGGCTGGCAATAACGTGAATGCCTGAACCTTTGCGCACTTCCACGTAGCCTTCGACTTCCAGCATGATGATCGCTTCACGTACCACGGTACGGCTGACCTGCATCTCCTCAGCAATTAAACGCTCGGCAGGAAGTTTATCACCCACCGGGTATTCTCCGGCTTCAATGCGGCGTTTCAGCTCGCTGGCCAGTTGTTGATAAAGACGTCGGGATTCGGTCAGGTCCATTGCGCGGTTCCGCTATGCAGGTAAACGAGGAGTTGTTATACCACTTCGGCCGGGCGGAAGAAATGGGCTGGCTCACACCAGCCCAAAGAGATTAACTACGGACCGCCGCAGTTTGTACGGGTGGCGCGCTTTCCATTTCGGAAACCGGTTTGTTTTTCAGCACACTCCAGATAACGACTGCGCCGATCAGGTCAAACACCGCCAGAGCAGCAAAAAGCGGGCTAAAGCCGAGGGTATCGGCCAGGGCACCCACCACCAGGGCAAACAGGGTGCTGGCGGTCCAGGCTGCCATACCGGTCAGGCCATTAGCGGTTGCCACTTCATTGCGACCAAACACGTCAGATGACAGGGTAATCAGCGCACCGGACAGGGCCTGGTGAGCAAAACCGCCGATACACAGCAGACCAATTGCCACATACGGACTGGTAAACAAGCCGATGGTACCGGGGCCAATCATCAGCACTGCACCCATCGTGACCACCAACTTACGTGAGACGATCAGATTGACACCGAACCAGCGTTGAAACAGCGGCGGTAAATAACCCCCCAGGATGCAGCCGAAGTCAGCAAACAGCATCGGCATCCAGGCGAACAGCGCAATCTCTTTCAGATTGAAGCCATACACCTTAAACATAAACAGCGGAATCCAGGCATTGAAGGTGCCCCAGGCAGGTTCAGCCAGGAAACGTGGCAGCGCAATCCCCCAGAACTGGCGATTACGCAGAATCTGACCAACCGACATTTTGCTGTTGTTACCGGTTTGATGCTGTACTTCCTGGCCGGCAATGATGTAGTGGCGTTCTTCCTCGCTCAGCTTGGTTTGCTGCTTCGGATGTTTATAAAACACCAGCCAGCACAGAGCCCAAATCATGCTCAGCACCCCGGTAACGATAAACGCCATCTGCCAGCTATGCGCCACAATGGCCCAGACCACCAGCGGCGGTGCCAGCATCGCACCTATCGATGAACCCACATTGAAGTAGCCCACCGCCACAGAACGTTCTTTGGCCGGAAACCACTCGCTGCTGGCTTTTAATCCTGCCGGGATCATGGCTGCTTCTGCGGCACCGACCGCACCACGCGCCAGCGCAAACCCACCCCAACTTCCTGCTAACGCAGTGGCGGCGCAGAAGATAGCCCAAAGTATCGCAAACACCGCATAGCCGACCTTCGTGCCCAGCATATCCAGCACATAACCAGCGACCGGTTGCATCACGGTGTAACAGGCCGAATACGCGGCGACGATATATGAATATTGCTGGGTGGTGATGTGAAGCTGGGTCGCCAGCGTGGGTGCTGCTACGGCAATAGTATTACGCGTCAGGTAGCCCAGAACGGTGCCCATCGTCACCAGTCCAATCATGTACCAGCGTAGCCCTTTGATCTTACGCATCATTAACCTCTTCCAGTTTGTCGTTGCGGCGTTGCCGCTGTTGTTATCTGGAGCGGGACTGCTCGTGAGACAGCTCTCTTCACGCCCGCAGACGCTGAAACGCGCCTTTATTTCCTTGCCTGTGCCATCGGTCTGGCATCAATGGAGCGAGAGGTTAACTTGTTATACAACTTTAAAAGTTGAGAGCCATCACAAAAACCCTTCAAGGCGTGTGTGATACTGTTCTTCGACGTAATAACAGCAGGTTAGCGGTATTTTTGCGGCTTTTTTGTCCATATCCACATCAAAGATCTGTCATTAATGTGAGGTTCGTCGCAAAGAATTCCGCCGTTTATCAAAATTGGTATGATAACTTTGTGTCATTAGCCAACGGGCTACAAAAATGAGGAAGCAGGTATGTCGCGTTTTATGACTGAGGATTTTTTACTGGAAAGCGAATTTGCGCGTCGTCTTTATCATGACTACGCCAAAGACCAGCCGATTTTCGACTATCACTGTCACTTGCCGCCACAGCAGATTGCCGAAAATTACCGCTTTACCAACCTCTATGACATCTGGCTGAAAGGCGATCATTACAAATGGCGAGCGATGCGCGCCAATGGCGTACCGGAAGCCCTTTGCACCGGCAACGCCACCGACCGTGAAAAATTCAATGCCTGGGCGCGTACCGTGCCGCACACCATTGGTAATCCGTTGTATCACTGGACGCACCTCGAACTGCGCCGCCCCTTTGGCATCACCAATGTGTTGCTGTCTGAGCAGACGGCAGATGACATTTGGGATCGCTGCAATGCGTTGCTGGCACAGGATGCCTTTACCGCACGCGGCATTATGCAGCAGATGAAGGTGAAAATGGTCGGCACCACCGACGACCCGCTTGACGATTTACAGCATCATCGCGCCCTGGCGCAGGATGACAGCTTCAGCGTCAAAGTGCTGCCGAGCTGGCGTCCGGACAAAGCCTTTAACATTGAGCTGGAAACCTTCCTGCCGTGGATCCACAAGCTGGAGCAAGTGGCGGATGTCAGCGTGCAGCGTTTTGACGATCTACGTCGTGCCTTAAGCAAACGCCTTGATCACTTTGCCGCTCATGGCTGCAAGATTTCCGATCATGCGCTGGATGTGGTGGTGTATGCCGAAGCTGATGAGGCCACACTTGATGGCATCCTGACGCGTCGTTTGCAGGGTGGTTCCCCATCCAGCGAAGAAACCGCGCAATTCAAAACGGCGGTGCTGGTGTGGCTGGGCAGTGAATATGCCCGTCGCGGTTGGGCGCAGCAGTACCACATCGGTGCGCTGCGTAACGCTAATCGTCACCACTTTGAGCTGCTGGGACCGGATACCGGTTTCGATTCTATCAACGATGCGCCGCTGGCGATCCCGCTGGCTCGTCTGTTGGATGCACAAAATCGGCAAAACGCATTACCGAAAACCATCCTGTATTGCCTAAACCCGCGCGACAACGAAGTACTGGCGACGATGACCGGGAATTTCCAGGGTGAAGGGGAACCGGGCAAGATGCAGTTTGGCTCGGCATGGTGGTTCAACGATCAGCTCGATGGCATGCAGCGTCAAATGACGCAACTGGCGCAGATTGGCCTGTTGAGCCGTTTTGTCGGCATGTTGACCGACAGCCGTAGCTTCCTGTCCTATACCCGTCACGAATATTTCCGCCGCCTGCTGTGCCAGATGATCGGCAATTGGGTGGAACGCGGCGAAGCACCTGCCGACGAAGCGCTGCTGGGGCAGATGGTACAAAACATCTGCTTCAACAATGCCCGTGATTACTTCGGCATTGAGTTAGGAGCCTGATGATGCAGCGGCTAAACCGTCACGACTTTCCCGGCCCGCGCTATACCGACCGCGTAATCCAGTTTGGCGAAGGGAATTTTCTGCGCGCCTTTATTGACTGGCAACTCGACTGGCTCAATGAGCATCAGGGTACCGATGCCGGTGTGGTGGTGGTGCGGCCGCGTAATCGAGAAGTGAAAGACTCGCTGAATCAGCAGGATGGGTTGTACACCACGCTGATTCGCGGGCTGAATGCGGCGGGTGAGCAGGTGAGCGAAACCCGCCTGATTCGCAGCCTCAACCGGGAAATTCAACCCTATCAACAATTCGACGATTTTCTGGCCCTGGCGCGCGCGCCAGAGATGCGTTTTGTGTTCTCCAACACCACGGAAGCAGGCATTGCGTTTGCCGAACAGGATCAACTGACCGATGCGCCAGCCTCCTCCTTTCCCGGCAAGCTGACCCAGCTGCTGTGGGCGCGTTACCAGCATTTTGCCGGGGACGCTGCTAAGGGCTGGTTAATCGTTCCCTGCGAATTGATCGACTACAACGGCGATACGCTCCGCGCGCTGGTACTGCGCTATGCCGACCACTGGCAGTTACCGCAGGCATTTGCCCACTGGGTACAGCAGCATTGCGCGTTCTACAACACGCTGGTTGATCGTATCGTCACCGGCTTCCCGGCCGACAGTGAAGCTATCGCTACCCAACTGGGTTACGAAGATCGTTTCCTGGTGGCGGGTGAGGTGTATTACCAGTTTGTGATTCAGGGACCGGCGGCACTGGCACAAGAGCTGAAGTTGGCCGTGCTGGCACCTGAAGTGAAGCTGGTGGAAGACATCACCCCTTACAAGGCGCAAAAAGTGGCGATCCTCAACGGCGCGCACACTGCGATGGTACCGGTGGCGTTCCAGTCCGGTCTGGAGAGCGTCGGAGAAGCGATGGACGATGCGCAGATCGCGGGCTTTGTTGAAGCGTTACTGCGCGATGAAGTGATCCCCACTCTCGACTTGCCGCCTGCTGAGCTGCATGCCTTTGCTGCTGCGGTACAGCGCCGTTTCCGTAACCCATTTATTCGCCATGCACTGCTTTCTATCGCGCTGAACGGCATGACCAAATTCCGTACCCGCCTGCTGCCGCAGCTATTGCTGGCGCAGCAACAACAGGGTAGCTGGCCGCCGCGCCTGACCTTCGCCTTTGCCGCGTTGCTGGCGTTTTATCGCGGTCAGCAGGGCGATAAAAGTTGGCCGTTGCAGGACGATGCCCACTGGCTGCAACGCTATGCCGAACTCTGGCCAGCAGTGCAGGCGCAACAGCTGCCCGTGGAACAACTGGTCAGCACGGTTCTGAGCGATGCCAACCACTGGGGCGAAGATTTAACCCGGCAGCCAGGGCTGGTGGCTGCGGTAAGCCAACACCTGCAAAACATCATCGTTCACGGGATGCGAACGGCGCTGACACAACTGAGATAACGCTATGCAAGATGCGATAAGAATACATTCACGCGATAACGTCGCTGTGGCGTTGCGCGATTTGGAAGCCAATACCCTCGTTGAAATCGATCACGTCCGTGTTGAGCTGCGTCAGGCCGTGGGTCGCGGTCATAAATTTGCGCTGCAACCGCTGGCGACCGATGCGCTGGTGATCAAATACGGATTGCCGATTGCGCACGCTACGCAGCCGATTGACGCGGGTGAAATCATCCATTCGCAGAACGCGCGCACCAACCTGAGCGATCTCGACGAATATGATTATCAACCCGATTTTCTTGCACTGCCGCCGCAGGCCGGGGATCGCGAAGTACAGATTTACCGTCGCGCCAGCGGCGAAGTGGGGATTCGCAATGAATTGTGGATCCTGCCAACCGTGGGTTGCGTTAACGGCATTGCGCGCCAAATTCTGCAACGTTTTCTCAAAGAGACGGACGATGCGGCAGGGATCGATGGCGTGCATCTGTTCAGCCATCCGTTTGGTTGCTCGCAGTTGGGCCAGGACCATGAAAACACCCGCACCATGTTGCAGAATATGGTGCGTCATCCAAATGCTGGCGCGGTGCTGGTGATTGGTCTGGGCTGTGAGAACAATCAGGTGGATGTGTTCCGCGACACCCTCGGCGCGTATGAAAGCGATCGCGTACAATTTATGGTGTGTCAGCAGCAGGACGATGAAGTGGAGGCCGGACTTGAGCGGCTGCACGCGTTATACAACGTGATGCGTCACGATCAGCGCCAGCCGGGCAAACTCAGCGAGCTGAAGTTTGGTCTGGAGTGTGGCGGTTCGGACGGTTTTTCCGGCATCACGGCGAACCCGATGCTGGGGCGTTTCTCCGATCAGATGATCGCCAATGGCGGCACCACGGTGCTGACCGAAGTGCCGGAGATGTTCGGGGCGGAGCGCATTCTGATGAGCCGCTGCCGCGATGAAGCCACTTTTGATAAAACGGTGGCGATGATTAACGACTTCAAACGCTACTTTATCGACCATCAACAGCCGATTTATGAAAATCCTTCACCGGGCAATAAAGCCGGGGGCATCACCACGCTGGAGGAGAAGTCACTGGGTTGTACGCAAAAAGCCGGGCAGAGCCAGGTGGTGGATGTGCTGAAATACGGTGAGCGCCTGAAAACGCCAGGTCTTAATCTGCTCAGCGCGCCAGGCAATGATGCCGTTGCCACCAGTGCCTTAGCGGGCGCGGGTTGCCATATGGTGTTGTTTACCACCGGACGTGGCACGCCTTATGGCGGCTTTGTACCGACGGTGAAAATTGCCACCAATACGCAATTGGCGGAGAAAAAGCCGCACTGGATTGATTTCAACGCCGGACGACTGATTGAGGGCATGAGTATGGATGCGATGCTGGCCGATTTTGTCGAGATGATCGTCGCCATTGCCAACGGCAAGCCTGCGCGCAATGAAGCCAATGACTTCCGTGAACTGGCGATTTTTAAAAGCGGAGTGACGTTATAAACCGCGCAGCGGCGGGATTCATCGCGCAGTTTCGTGCGCGATGCAGGAAAAAAAACGCGCAATGAATCGCGCCGCTACGGGAAATAATTATACTGCGGTGCGCGTCTCGCGTTCTGCTTCGGCCTGACATACCGCCGCGGTAAACAGAATATCGGTTGACGAGTTCAGCGCGGTTTCGGCTGAATCCTGCAACACGCCAATAATAAAGCCCACCGCAACCACCTGCATCGCTAGATCGTTGGGTATGCCAAACATATTACAGGCAACCGGGATCAGCAGCAGGGACCCCCCCGCCACCCCTGAAGCGCCACAGGCGCACAGCGAGGCCACCAGGCTAAGCAGAATCGCCGTCGGCACATCAACAGAAATCCCCAGCGTATGCACTGCCGCTAGCGTCAGCACGGTAATGGTGATTGACGCACCCGCCATGCTGATGGTGGCACCCAGCGGAATCGAGACTGAATAGGTGTCTTCATCAAGGCCCAGGCGTTTCGCCAGCGCCATATTCACCGGAATATTGGCCGCGGAACTGCGGGTAAAGAAGGCGGTGACGCCGCTTTCGCGGATGCAGGTGAATACCAACGGGTAAGGATTGCGGCGGATTTTGTTTAACACCAGCAGCGGGTTGACCACCAACGCCATCAGCAACATACAACCCAGCAGCAGCGACAGCAGGCTGGCATATTCCCACAGCGCATCAAAACCGGTGGAGGCAAGAATCGATGCCACCAGGCCGAAAATACCCAGCGGCGCACAGCGGATCACGCAACGTACCACCCAGGTCGCGGCGTTTGAGGCATCATTGAGGAAAGCTTTGCTGCTCGGGCTGGCGTGCCGGAATGCCAGGCCAAGCCCCAGTGCCCATACCAGAATACCGATGTAATTAGCATTCATCAGGGCATCAATCGGGTTCGCCACCATACTCATCAGCAGGCCATGCAATACCTCAGCGATCCCGGACGGCGGGGTGATTTCAGTTTTACCGACATTCATCGACAACATTTGCGGGAACAGATGGCTGAAAATCACCGCCACCACTGCCGCAAAGAAGGTGCTGAGCAGATACAGCATGATAATCGGGCGGATATTGGTTTTCTGCCCTTGCTGATGGTTAGCAATCGAGGAGATTACCAGCACCAGGACCAACAGCGGTGCCACGGCTTTCAGCGCGCGAACGAACAGTTCCCCCAACAGGCCGACCGCCAGCGCGGCATCACGCGAGAACCAGGCCAGCGCCACACCGGCAATCAGACCCAGCATAATTTGTTTTACCAGGCTGCCCGCAAACAGCGCGCCCAGACGTCCAATGATGTTTGTTTGCATATCACGATCTTTTTATATGGCGGTAATAAGTTTGCTGCGCGGAGCCACCACGCAGCCCTAGTTTAACGGGCGGAGTATAAGGAAAACATGCGTTGAAGAAAGAGAAAATTCTGTCTTTGTGGGAATGATTGGATTTTCGATCTGCTAATGATGTTATCTGTGACAGCAGTATAAAGTGTGACTGTTTATGGTGGCAAAATAAAGCAGGGGCGATTAACGCCCCTGTAGCAGATTATGATGATATCTTCTTCTGGTCGTTTCTGCGGTTAACCCAGGCATTAATCAGCAGTGTTCCCCCCAAAATCACCCCAACCACCGTCAGCGAAACCCCTACCGGAATATGCCAAAACTCGACGATCAGCATCTTGATACCGATAAACACCAGCACAATCGCCAGACCGTATTTGAGCATTGAGAATCGCTCGGCCACGTTTGCCAGCAGGAAGTACATGGCACGCAGACCGAGGATGGCGAACAGGTTAGACGTCAGCACGATAAACGGATCGGTGGTGACGGCAAAGATTGCCGGGATACTGTCGACGGCAAAGATCACGTCGCTCAGCTCCACCATGATCAACACCAACAACAACGGGGTGGCGAACAGCACACCGTTTTTACGCGTGAAGAATTTCTCACCTTCCAGACCATCGGTCATGCGCAGGTGCTTACGCAGCCAGCGCACCAGCGGTTTGTCGCCGACTGCGTTGTCATCTTCTTCTTTCGCCAGCGCCATTTTCAGGCCAGTGAACAGCAGGAAGGCACCGAAGATATACAGAATCCAGCTGAACTGCGTAACCAGCCAGCTACCACCGAAAATCATGATGGTACGCAGCACGATCGCGCCCAATACGCCATAAATCAACACACGACGTTGCAGTTGCGCCGGAATAGCGAAGTAGCTGAACAGCATCAACCAGACAAAGACGTTATCGACTGCCAGCGCTTTTTCCAGAATATAACCGGTGAGGAAAGCGAGGGTTTGGGCGGTGGCAACCTCGCGCCCGGCGGTGCCGTTGAGGTACCACCAGAAGGCGGCGCTGAACAGCAATGAGATGGAAACCCAAACCAGCGACCAGACAGCCGCTTGTTTGAATGACATTGTTTGTGCGCCGCGACGTCCCTGAAGAAAGAGATCGATCGCCAGCATGATAAGCACTACGACAGCAAAGCTGCCCCAGAGTAGTGGTGTGCCTACAGATTGCATAAGCGTATCCTGTCCTGAAAATAAAAAAGGCTGATGTCAGAAGACGTCAGCCGCTTTATTAGGTATAAGCAAACCTCGCCTTCCGGCAAGGTCTCACTTACAACTCAGAATAGATTCCGCGTTGCCTGATGACCGGATGGGCAAATAGCGCATCGTAATGACGATCAATCAGCTTACAAGTTACTCCCCTTTGCTGTTGCGTAAATTACGTGCTGCAAAGTGAATAAGCAATAAGATGTCGGAAATATTTAGACATATTTACACAACAAACCACATTCCGTAGCGGCGCGATTTATCGCGCAATTTCGTGCGCGTATCATCAATTAACCTGATCCGCCGGGAAAACCACGCCAGTCTGGCGGCGGATTTCCGTTAGCAGCGCTGCGGTGATCCGCGACGCCTGCAACCCCGGGTGTTCCACCAGGCCCTGGCTTACCCGTTGCGCAAAGGTTTCGGCCTCATACAACATCGAGTTGATATGCTGTGGTTGGGTCAGATTCTGGCTCTCGCCGCCACGCGGGGTAAAACGCAGTTGCTGGCACTCGGAAATTTTCTCGATCACCAGCGAACCTGCTTCGCCCTGAATCTCACTCGGAATCAGTGAATCGCTGACTTTCGAATGCAAAATCGTCACATCAAAATCGCCGTAGCCCAACACCACCACGCCGTGCGCATCCACACCGCTTGCCAGCAGTGACGCTTGTGCAGTGACCCGTTGTGGTTCACCCCATAACGTCACAGCCGCTGCGAGGCAGTAGTAACCAATATCCATGATCGAACCATTGGACCAGCGCGGATTAAAGGTATTGGGGTTTTCACCATCAAGATAACGCTGATAACGTGATGAATACTGACAATAATTAAGCAGCGCTTTGCGCAGCTTGCCGACCTGCGGTAACGCTTTTTGTAACTGCAAAAAAGTGGGCAGGCTGGCAGTTTTAAAGGCTTCGAACAGCACCACTTTGTTGTCACGCGCGCAGGCGATCATCGCTTCTGCTTCACGCAGGTTGGAGGACAGTGGTTTTTCGCAGATCACATGCTTGCCGTGCGACATAAACAGCAGCGCCTGCTCGCAGTGCAATGCATTGGGGCTGGCGAGGTACACCGCGTCAATGGCATCGCTGGCGGCCATCTGTTCCAGCGAGGTGAAGGTTAGCGGGCAAGGATAATCTGCGGCGAACGCTTCAGCCTGCTGCTGGCTGCGCGAATAGATGGCGCTCAGTTTCATTTTGCCGCTTTCATGTGCGGCGTCGATAAACTGGCGGGTGATCCAGTTGGTTCCCACAATAGCGAAGCGAATCACGTACGGTTTCTCCGGCAAGGGTAAAACGGCAGAGTAACACGCTGACCCGGTGGCGTAATTAGCAAACGCAGGCGAAATTTGATCCTGAGATCCGCATTCCAATATGATGATGCAGCTACGATTTTTAACCCGGAAAGAAGAGGACGCGCGGGTGAGCGGAAGTAAAAATGCCCTGAACTGGACCACATTGCTGATTGCTATCCCCGTGGGGTGTGCGGCCTCGCTGGTCACGCTGGCTTTTCGCGGGGTGATCGATCTGATTAACCGTTTGTTATTTAACAGCGATAACGAAATCACGGTGGCGATGCACGCCTGGCCGTGGATTTTCTGGCCGCTGTTGGTTGGCGCGGGCGGCCTGTTGGCCGGGTGGTTTTTACGTTATGCCGTGACCATCGAGCAGCAGGAAACGGTGAAAACCGATTATCTGGAGGTGATCAACGCCCGGCTGGATGCGGTGCCGACCAAAACATCGCTGTTTCGCGCCCTGTCATCGATCGCCAGTATCGGCAGCGGTGCCTCAATCGGTAAAGAAGGGCCGATGGTGCAGCTCTCGGCATTGTGCGGCAGCCTGATCGGGCGCTGGTTGCCAAAATCGCTTGGCCTGCGTAACAGCGATATTGTGGCGATGGCCGCCGCGGCCGGACTTTCGTCGGTGTACCACGCACCGCTTGCCTCGGCCATTTTTGTTGCGGAGATTGCCTTTGGCATCTCCGCGTTGCAACGTCTGATCCCGCTGGTGATCGCCTCGGCGGTTGCAGTGATGACCATGTGGTCGCTGGGATTCCGCAGCGCGCTTTATCCGCTTTCCAATGTGACTTTCCAGATGGATATCACCAGCCTGCTGCTGACGGTGGTGATTGGGCTGGCATCCGGGCTGGCCGGCTGGTTGCTGATTAAATTGATTGCGCGCAGCAAGACGATGTTCAGTCGGGTACGTTCCCTGCCGCTACGGCTGGGCGCTGGCGGGTTGGCGGTGGGCTTTCTGGCGCTAATCTCCACCGATATTCTGGGTAACGGCTATGAAGTGATCGTCAAAATCATCGATGGTCATTATCTGCTGGGTGGCTTGCTGGCGTTGTTGGTATTAAAAATCCTGGCGACCACGCTTTCGGTTGGCTCCAATGCGGTCGGCGGGTTGTTCACCCCTTCGTTACTGATTGGCGCGCTGCTGGGGGCGTTGCTGGCAAGTTTAGGGGCGGTGTTGCATCTGCCGGTCGGCGATACGTTGTTATACGCGGCGGTCGGTATGGCGGCGGTGCTGGCGGCCGTCAGCCAGGCACCGTTAATGGCGATGCTGATGGTGCTGGAGATGACGCTTAACAGCAGCCTGCTGTTCCCGTTGATGATTGCGTCGGTGCTGGCCTCGATGCTGGTGTACCGCCTGCAATCCGCCAGTACCTATCCGGTGGTCAGTGGGCATCTGAGTCGTTCCGAAGCCAAATACGATTTCGATAATATGCGTGTCGACCAACTGATCATTCCCGGTGCCGCCTTGCAGCCAGAGGAATCGGTGGGGCAGGCGCTGGCGGTCAGCTCGCTGAAGCGTGAGCGTTATGTCTATGTCATCAATGCCAGCGGCCAGTTTCTCGGCGTAGTGTCGATTCACGATATTGCGCGCAAAGTGCTGGCGGAGGAGATCACCCTGCATTCACCGGTCAGTACGGTGATGGACAGTAATTTCCCGTGTATTTATCAGAACCAAAGCATGCGCGAAGGGTGGGAGGCGTTTGCCCGTGTCACGCTGGAACGTCTGCCAGTGCTGAATAACCCGCAGGAGCGCCGTTTCCTTGGCGCGTTGACCAAAACCAGTCTGATTCAGAAGGCGCAGGAATTTTTGTAATTCTGCCACGCGCAGCGCCCGATGCAGGGCGCTGCTGGCGGCTTAACGAATGGCGTAGGTTTCAATTTCTACCCGCTGCCAGGTTCGCAGCATCGAATCCACCTGCACGATGGTGCTGGCCGGACGGATGGTGCCAAAGGTTTCAAGATGCGCCTTTGCCACCTTTTCCGCATCGTTGATGTCACGGACATACACCACGGTACGAACCACATCCTCCATTTCCATATCCGCCTGCTGAATCACGCTGGCGATGGTGTTCATGATCGATTTTGTCTGCTCGTAAGCATCGGCCTTTTCAAAGTCAGGCGTGGCGCAGGTGCCTGAGATATGCAGCTGATTGTCGGCTTTGACCGCCCGTGAGTAACCAAAAACAGACTCATAGGCACCGCCGGAAGAGATTTTAACTTTCGTGGTCAGGGTCATTTTATGCTCCATAGATACACAGGTGATAAAGAGAGGTCAGGACGGCAAGGGCTTGCCGGTACGGTCCTGCATTTTCCACAGCGCCAGCAGACCCAGCACCGCGCCGCCCATCAGGTAAAACGCCGGAATTAGCGTGATACCGGTTTTTTCGATCAGCCAGGTATTCACCAGTGGCGCGGTGCCGCCGAGCAGTGAAACCGACAGGTTGTAGCTAATGGCGAAGCAGCTGTAGCGTACGGTGGTGCCGAATAGCGAAGTCAGGGTGGCAGGGATGGTGCCCTCGAAGAACAACATGCCGAGAATTAACACCGCCATACCGATGACGATCGCCGCCAGGCCATGACTTTGAATCGCCCAGAATACGGGGATCGCAGAAAGGATAATCAGCACACAGCCGGTCAGGAGCATGCGCTTTCTGCCAAACCGGTCACCCAGCATGCCGAACAGCGGGATAAACAGCAGCAGCGCGAGGGTTGCAATCAGCGACAGCCGGGCGCTGAATGCGGCGGATTTCCCCATAAAGCTCACCAGGTAGCTCGGGATATAACCCAGCACGATGTAGTAGTTGATATTGAAGGTGGCGACCAGACCGGCGCAACGCAGCAACTGCGGCCACTCTTTAAGGAATAATGTCCAGCGCGCCGGGGACTGCGCTTCGGCGCGGGCTTTACCGGCCTGCATTTCACGAAATACCGGGGTTTCATCGACGCGCAAACGGATAAACAGCGCGACAATGCCCAGCAATCCGGCAATCACAAACGGCACCCGCCAGCCCCAGGCAATCATGGTGTCATCGCCCAATGTATTGCTGATCACATTGACGATAACCCCGCCCACCAGGAAGCCGGAAATGTTGCCAAACTCCAGCCAACTGGTGAAAAAGGTGCGGCGTTTATCCGGGCTGTGTTCGGCGATAAAAATGCAGGAGCCGCCATATTCACCGCCGGTGGAGAGTCCCTGCAACATGCGCATCAACACCAGCAGAATCGGGGCGGTGATGCCTATGCTGTGATAACCGGGGATCAGCGCGATGCAGAGGGTGGCAATCGACATCAGGCTGATGCTGGCAACCAGCGCGGTACGGCGGCCATATTTATCGCCAATCGGGCCAAACAGAAAGCCCCCTAACGGCCGGATAACAAATCCGGCGGCAAACGCCGCATAAATGGCGATCAATTCGTTGTAGCTGTTGCTGGTGGGGAAGAAAACTTTTGCCATCGTCATCGCCATCGAGGAGTAGATAGCGAAATCGAACCATTCCACCATATTCCCCAGCGTGACGCCGGTGACTGCGCGAGTTAAATTACCGTCGCGCGCCATGTGACGCGATGTCGGTCGCTCCTTTACATAGCGAACTGCTCCCTGAAGTGCTGGATTTATTGTTTGTTGTTTCATTGTCTTACCCTGTCTGTTTGAAGTGGAGTACGACGCCTGTGAAAAAAATGCTTAACGCATATAACTGCCCCCGGAGATAACCAGGGTTTCGCCGGTGATATAGCCCGGTTGTGAACTGAAGGCCCACACCCAGTCGGCGATCTCTCCGACACTGGCCGCACGCTGCATCGGCACGGCTTTAACACCTTCATGAATACGCCCGCTTTTTAGCGTGCCTTCGGTCTCGACCCAGCCGGGGGCGATGGCGTTCACCACGATTTTTTTGCCAACCAACTCAATCGCCAGCGATTTCACCAGCGACACCACCGCAGCTTTCGAGGCGCTGTACAACAGCTGACCCGGCGAGACGGCAAAGGCATCGACTGAGGCAAACATCAGCAACGCGCCACCCTGTTCGCTGATAAATTCGCTGGCGACTTTGGCGGTATTTACGCTACCCAGCACGTTGACGTCGAAAATCTGGCGATAGAGCGCATCGTTGCTGCTCTCCAGCGTGGAAACCGGAAAAATCCCCGCAGCGTTGATCAGCGCGCTAACGCGACTGCCCTGGAGCGCACCGGCCACCGCGTCGCGTAACGCGCTGTAGCTGGTGATATCAGCCACCACCGGCGTGATGCCGGGTTGTGGCGGTATTTCGCTGCGATCGATGGCGATCACCGCCCAGCCTTCGCGCTGAAACTTCTCCATCACGGCTTTGCCCATCCCGGAGGCGGCACCGGTGACCAGGGCAACAGGTTGTTTGTTCATGGTTTTTCTCCCGTCAGGCGGTTAAGGAAGCGTTGTGCAACAGGCTGCTATGCATGGTTTCCAGCAGATCCAGCGTGCGCCAGGTTTCATCGAGGTTGGCTTGCCACAGACGGC
The DNA here is from genome assembly GCF_009728735.1 of Pantoea phytobeneficialis. Lineage (NCBI taxonomy): Bacteria > Pseudomonadati > Pseudomonadota > Gammaproteobacteria > Enterobacterales > Erwiniaceae > Pantoea > Pantoea phytobeneficialis. Next base: position 3,816,500 of record NZ_CP024636.1, on the reverse strand, counting down.
GCACGATATCGATACGCGCCTCATGCGGCTGCTGGGCCGCCAGCAGGCTGGCGATGTTGGGGATGCCCTGTTCACGCAGCTGAATCATGCGCGCGATAAGCCGCGTTTGCTGGCAGTAGGTCGGCCATTGCGGGCCGCGTGGGGCAGAAAGCCCGACAAAATAGAGGTTCTCCAGCGTGGTCGGCAGGGTCATGGCGGCGGTGCGTAACGGTACGCCATCCTGCCAGTCGAGCAGGGTCGCATCGAGGAACGGTAAACGGGTGTGAAAACCGGTGGCCCAAAGAATGCTGTCGTATTCTGTGGCGCTGCCATCGCTGAAATGCACCGTTTTGCCGTCGATATGATCGATGGCCGGACGCACGCCGATACGGCCATGCTGAATCCAGTACATCAGCAGGGTGTTGACCACCGGCGGCTGTTGTTCGAGGTCCCAGCTTTCTGGTTGCGGCATGCCGGGATAGTTTTCCCAGCGGCCCACGGAGATCATGGTCAGCACTTGGGTGACCGCATTCTGCATTTCCGGCGGTAACTGATTAAGGAAAGGAATTTCAGCGCGCGGCATACCAAGCAGCGCCTTAGGCTGGAACACTTGACCCCGGCGAATCACGATATCGGTAGTCAGACGATGCTGAGCGGCGTCAACTGCCAGGTCGCAGCCAGAGTTTCCGCAACCCACCACCAGCACCTTGCCTTGCAGCTGATCGGTGTTGCGATACTGGCCGGAATGCAGCGAGATACCGCTGAAGTGGCTAGCTTCTGCCGGGAACGCGCAGTCCCACAGGTGCCCATTGGCGACCAGCACGCCCTGGTAATGACGTGTCTGACCATTTACCGTCACCTGCCAGCCTTCGCTACCTGCCTTACCCAGCGGAACAATGCGTTCAACCGTGCTATTGAAATGGATTTGTGCTCTGAGGCCGAAGTGGTCGGCGTAGCTGTCGATGTAGTGCCGCACCTGATCGCGGCTGGGATAGACCGGCCACGACTCGGGCATTGGGAAGCCATCAAAACCGGAGCTTTTTTTCGGGGTAATCAGATGCAGGGCATCGTAGTCATGATGCCAGTGGCCACCGACCTGGCCACTTTTCTCAAAGCAATCAGCGTCGATACCCAGCTCTTGCAAGGTGCGTAGCGCCGCCAGACCAGCAGCTCCTGCACCAATCACACAATAGCGCGCCTGTGATGTCATACGTCTCTCCTGCAAAGTTATTGCAACATTGGGGTAACGTGATTGACATAGTTTTAAGCGGCTATTTGCACGGGATGAATAGGGTTATGATTTTGGTTCATATAGGTTTGCCCTATACCCAGCGTTTTCCATCAGCATTCGATATGGCTGTACGCCATCTGTACCTCCTGCAAATAACGTCGCATCAGTTGCATCATTTCGCGGGTGGCGGATGAGATCGCGGTATCGGCGCGGTGGATAAAGGCAAACACCTCAAAAGCCGGAGGCTCGATCGGCACCCACTTGAGTTTGTCGCTATAACCCAGGTGGTGGAGGATCGGACGCGTAGCGATAAGATCTCCCAATCCCCGTGCCGCCAGTTCCAGCGCGGTAGCCTGGTGCTCCACTTCAATAATCGGCTCCAGCCGTGCGCCAATCTCCTGCGCCCGTTGGTTGAGCAGACGGCGAATCGGATCGCTGTTATGCCAGGTGGCTTCGCTGAGGATCAGCGGGGCGTTGAGCAGCGCCTGCATATCCTTACTGCCTTCCAGCCGCGCGTCGCTGGCTGAGATATAGCCAATCTGCGTGGACCACACCGGTTCACTGATCACCAGGTTTTTGTTGTTCACCGGCAGCATCACCAGACCTGCTTCAATTTCGCCATCAATTACCGAGCGCGCGACCTCCGAGGAGTTGGTTCCGACCAGTCGCATCCGCACCCCCGGATAGCGCGCGCGGAACTCACAAATCAGATCGGCCAGAAAATATTGGTAAGCGGAACTGAAGGTGCCAAACGAGGCGAGACCATCCTTGAGCTGGCGCACCGACTGCACCGCTTCGTAGCCGCGTTGTGCCGCCTGGGTGGTGGCGCGGGCATGGGGTTCGAGACGTAGTCCGGCTTCGGTCAGGATCAGACGACGGTTGGTGCGAATAAACAGATGGGTGCCCATCTCGCTTTCCAGTCGCAGAATCTGGTCGGACAACGACGGCTGCGAGATATGTAACGCCTCAGCCGCTTTCGAGATGGTGCCAAAATCGATAGCGGCAAGAAAATAGTTCAGCTGCTGAAGTGTCATTGCGCCAACCCATTAAGTGAGGGAAATCAGACGCCTCTGAGCATATGCGCTACCACAGGAAAAGCAAACCGGTCAGGCGGCGTTGCCGCGTAGCGCCTGGTCGGTCATCCACAGCCGCGCATCGAACTCCAGTTGATGGTAATCCGGCTCCATATGACAGCAGAGTTGATAGAAGGCTTTGTTGTGATCTTTCTCTTTCAGGTGTGCCAGTTCATGCACCACGATCATGCGCAGGAAGGGTTCCGGTGCGAGGCGGAAAAAGGTGGAGATGCGGATTTCCGCTTTGGCTTTCAGGTTGCCGCCCTGCACGCGGGAAATGGCGGTATGCAGGCCAAGGGCGTGCTTCATCACCTTGATTTTATTATCCCAGATAACTTTGCTCACCGGCGGCGCGCTGCGCATATAACGGCTTTTCAGGCTTTGCGTGTAGTCGTACAGCGCTTTGTCGCTCACCACATCGTGGGTATCCGGGTAGCGCTGCTGGAGAAAAGCCCCCAGACGTTGGTGGTCAATCAGCGTCTGGACCTGGGTGAGGATATGTTCAGGGTAGCCCTGGAGGTAGATTAATGACATTGGGATTCCCGGCGAAAGACAGTATACTGCGCCCCCTTTTTAGGGCGAAAATCGCGCAAAGTGTACCACGCCGGAGATTCCATGAGCCAACTTGAACTGACTGAACGCACCCTGACGTTGCACCGCTTTCCACCGATGCGTGAAGAAAGCCCGTTGCAGGCGTGGGATGCGGCAGATGAATATCTGTTGCAGCAGGCGCTGCCGGATGGCCCGGTGCTGGTGTTTAACGACAGCTTTGGCGCGCTGACCTGCGGATTAAATCCGCGCCAGGTCTGGCACGTCAGTGATTCCTGGCTCAGTCAGCAGGCGGCACGCCAGAATCTGCATCTTAACCAGCAGGATGAAGATCAGGTAACGTTCCTCGACAGCCTGGCGGCATTACCGTCGGCCCCGGCGGCGGTATTGATCAAAATTCCTAAGACGCTGGCGCTGCTGGAACATCAGCTGCGTGCGTTACGCGATGTGGTCACCCCGGACACCCTGATTCTGGCGGCGGCAAAAGCCAAAGATATCCATAGCTCCACGCTGCAACTGTTTGAACGTATTCTCGGCGAGAGCAAAACCTCGCTGGCGTGGAAAAAAGCGCGTCTGATTTACAGCCGCTACACCGCGCCCAAGCTGCCTGACCTGGCGCAAACCACTGTCTGGCCGCTTGACGGCACCGATTATCAGATCCACAACCATGCCAACGTGTTCTCCCGCAGTTCGCTGGATATTGGCGCGCGCTTTTTTATGCAACATCTGCCGCATGATATCGAAGGGGAGATTGTCGATCTTGGCTGTGGCAATGGGGTGATTGGCCTGATGGCGCTGGAGCAGAATCCCCAGGCGGAGGTGCTGTTCTTTGACGAATCGTACATGGCGGTGGCATCCAGTCGTCTGAACGTTGAAGTGAACCGACCGCAGGATGTGAATCGCAGCCAGTTCCGCGTCAATAACGTGTTGAGCGGCTTCCCGTCCGATCGTCTGCACGCGGTGCTCTGCAACCCGCCGTTCCATCAGCAGCATGCGGTGACTGACCACCTGGCGTGGCAGATGCTGCGTGATGCCAAACGATGTCTGCAATATGGCGGCGAGTTGCGCATCGTTGGCAACCGCCACCTCGATTATCACCACAAAATGAAGAAGCTGTTTGGCAACTGCACGCTGGTGGCGTCGAATGCCAAGTTTGTGGTGCTGCGTTCGGTCAAACTGCGTTAATCACAGGCTGAGCGCCAGCTCGGTGGCTTGTGCGATGGCGCGGCGGGCATCCAGCTCCTGCGCCACATCGGCCCCGCCAATCAGCCTGACCTTTTTGCCGCGCGCAGTGAGCTGATCTGCCAGCACCCGCAGCGGTTCCTGACCGGCACAAATCACCACGTTATCCACCGCCAGCACCTGGGTTTGGTCCTGATGACGCAGGTGCAGACCCTGGTCGTCAATCTTCAGATACTCCACATCGCCCCACATGGTGACGCCGTGGGCCTGCAAACTGGCGCGATGAATCCAGCCGGTGGTGCGCGCCAGCCCGGCACCCGGTTTGCCAGATTTACGTTGCAGCAACCAGATCTGCCGATCAGCGGGCAGCGGCTGGGGGGTAATCAATCCGCCACGAGCCGCCAGTGCGCGGTCAACGCCCCAGCTTTGGTAGAAATCTTCGTGATGACCTGCCTGATGCAGCAGATATTCTGCGGTATCAAAACCGATGCCTCCCGCGCCAATAATGGCCACCCGCTTGCCGACCGGTTTTTTATCCCGCAATACGTCGAGATAGCTGAGTACGCACGGATGATCGATGCCGGGTAACGTCAGTTGGCGCGGCGCAATGCCGGTGGCGACGATCACTTCATCGGCGTCCTCCAGTTGGTCGGCGCTGACGCGGCACTGGGTATGAATCTCCACGCCAGCGGCCTGGAGTTGGTGGCGGAAATAACGCAGCGTTTCGCTGAACTCCTCTTTGCCGGGGATCTGACGGGCGATATTAAACTGCCCGCCAATCTGTGCCTCGGCTTCATATAGCGTCACCTGATGCCCGCGCTGTGCCGCCTGCAAGGCAAATGCCATACCCGCCGGTCCTGCGCCCACCACCGCCAGCCGTTTGGGTTGAGTGGCAGCGGTCACTGGCATCAGCGTTTCATGACAGGCGCGGGGATTGACCAGACAGGAGGTCACTTTGCCGACAAAAATCTGGTCGAGGCAGGCCTGATTACAGGCGATACAGGTATTGATCGCTGCGTCATCACCCGCCTGGGCTTTGCTGACAAAGGCGGCATCGGCGAGAAATGGGCGCGCCATCGACACCATATCCGCAATGCCGTCACGTAACAGCTCGGCAGCCACCGCCGGATGGTTGATGCGGTTGGTGGCAATCACCGGCACGGAAACGCGCTCGCGCAGGTGTTTGGTCACCCAGGCAAAACCGGCGCGTGGCACGCAGGTGGCGATGGTTGGAATACGCGCCTCGTGCCAACCGATGCCGCTGTTAAACAACGTGACGCCGCACTGCTCCAGTTTTTCCGCCAGATCCAGCGTTTCATGCAGCGTGCTGCCGTTGTGCACCAGATCCAGCATTGAGATGCGAAAGATAATAATGAAATCGTTACCGACCGCCTCGCGTACTGCACGCGTCACCGCCAGCGCGAAACGTTGACGGCGTGACACATCGCCACCCCAGTCGTCGTCCCGCTGGTTGGTGTGCGCTACCAGAAACTGGTTTATCAGGTAACCCTCTGAACCCATGATTTCGACGCCATCGTAACCGGCCTGCTGAGCGAGGCGGGCGCATTGGGCGAAGTCGGCGATGGTTTGCCGAATATCAGCGTCGCTCAATGCCTGGGGCATAAACGGATTGATCGGTGCTTGCAACGGTGAGGGGGCGACCAGATTGCGCTGATAACTGTAGCGTCCGGCGTGCAGGATTTGCAGGGCGATTTTGCCGCCCCCGGCATGTACCGCATCGGTGATGGTGCGATGCCAGCCGCACTGACTTTCCTGATTAAGAATGGCCCCACCCTGGGCGACCACTCCTTGCGGATTGGGCGCGATACCGCCGGTAACAATCAATGCCACCCCTTCACGCGCGCGCTCTGCATAGAAGGCAGCGAGCCGGGATGCGCCATCGGCATGTTCTTCCAGGCCGGTGTGCATGGAACCCATCAGAAAGCGGTTTTTGAGTTGGGTAAAGCCTAAATCCAGCGGAACAAACAACTCAGGATGCGGAGTCATAATCACTCATAAATTAAGTGGTCGGATGAGTTAACTTTAGCGTCAATTAATTGGGAAGGAAGTGCAATGCATCCAGCTTGTGAGAAGTGTCAAAAAAGCGCGATAAATCGCACCGCTACACCAGGGGTCCACGCGCAATTTATTGCGCGATCTTGCCTCCGACGCTGAATCAGCTTGCCCGTATCACGTTATGCGTAACAGCTTTTCCGTAACATGGTTTTGAGTGATCTTCATCACAGTTTTAACCCCTGTAACCCGGTTTTATGACCCCCATTGCAACACCACTGAATGGGGAAGTTATGAAAATCGAAACGCAATCCTGCGTGATCACCGGAAAACAACAAGTCAGCGTGGCGCAGCAGCAGGTGGAGTGGAACGGCAAAGGCACGCTGGTACGCATTACGCGCGGGGGTATTTGCGGCTCCGACCTGCATTATTATCAGGAAGGTAAAGTCGGTAGCTATGAAGTCAAGATGCCGATGATCCTCGGCCATGAAGTGATTGGTTTTGTGGTGGAAAGTGATGATCCACGCCTGAAGCCGGAACAAAAAGTGGCGGTTAACCCGTCCAAACCTTGCGGTGAATGCAAATATTGCCGCCGTGAGCAGGAAAACCAGTGCGTTTCGATGCGCTTCTTCGGCAGCGCCATGTATGTGCCGCATGTCGATGGCGGGTTTACCCAGTACAAAGTGGTGGACAGCGCGCAGTGCATCCCTTTCCCACAGGACGCAGACGAAAGCGTGATGGTGTTTGCCGAGCCGCTGGCGGTGTGCATCCATGCCACCCACCAGGCAGGCGATCTTACCGGTAAGCATGTGTTTATCTCCGGCGTTGGCCCGATTGGCTGCCTGATCGCCGCAGCGGCCAAAGCGCGTGGTGCGGCATCGATTGTCTGTAGCGATATCAGCGAACGTTCACTGGCGATGGCCCAGCAAATGGGGGCCACTGACGTGATTCATGCCGCCAACGGCGACTTCACCCCTTACCTGGCAGACAAAGGCTACTTTGACGTGTCTTTCGAAGCCTCTGGTCACCCTTCTTCGTTGCAACGCTGCCTCGACGTGACCTGCGCCAAAGGTACTCTCGTGCAGGTGGGTATGGGCGGAGCAATTCCCTCGTTCCCGATTATGCAATTGATTGCTAAAGAGATTAACCTGGTCGGTTCCTTCCGCTTTACCCATGAATTCAATACCGCTGTCGAGTGGCTGGCACAGGGCGTGGTCAAGCCGCTGCCGTTGTTCAGCGGAGCATATGGCTGGCAGGACATTGATGCGGCGTTGCAGTTTGCGGGCGACAAAACCCGGGCGGCAAAAGTCCAGTTAACATTTTAAGGAGATACGATGAGTCAGCTATTTTCCCTCGAAGGTAAACGCGTACTGATCACCGGTTCGGCGCGCGGAATTGGTTTCCTGCTGGCACGCGGTCTGGCGGAAGCGGGTGCAGAAGTGATCGTCAACGCCACCACCCCAGCCGGGGCCGAGCAGGCGGCAGCGAAACTGCGTGACCTTGGCTTGCGTGCTCAGTCGAAAGCCTTTGATGTTACACAATCGGCGCAGGTGCAGCAGGCGGTAGACGAGATTGAAGCCGAGTGGGGCGCCATTGATGTGCTGGTGAACAACGCGGGTATTCAGCGTCGCCGTCCGTTCCTCGAATTCCCTGAGCAGGACTGGAATGACGTGATTGCCGTGAACCAGACCGCGGTATTCCTGGTGTCACAAACGGTGGCGAAGAAGATGGTGGGACGTCAGCAAGGCAAAATCATCAATATCGGTTCGATGCAGAGCGAATTGGGCCGCGACACCATCACGCCGTATGCCGCTTCCAAGGGGGCCGTCACCATGCTGACACGCGGTATGTGCGTTGAGCTGGCGCGTCACAATATCCAGGTCAACGCCATTGCACCGGGCTACTTTGTTACCGAGATGACCCAGGCACTGGCTGACGATCCGGCTTTCACCGGTTGGCTCACCAAACGTACCCCAGCGGCGCGTTGGGGCAAACCTGAGGAGCTGATTGGTGCAGCGGTGTTCCTCTCCTCAAAAGCCTCCGATTTCGTCAATGGTCACTTGCTATTCGTCGATGGCGGTATGCGCGTGGCGGTGTGATGTGACTGGCGCATTCACCAGGGTGCGCCTAAACCTTAATCACCTCTTGTTTCTCTATGGATAATAAAAAATGCCAATAACCATAATCGTTCTGGGCGTGGTTCTCCTGCTGGTTTTAATGATTGTTTTCAAGGTCAACGGCTTTATCGCTCTGGTGTTTGTCTCCGCTGTGGTGGGGATTGCCGAAGGGATGACGCCGCTGAATGTCATGGCGTCGATCCAGAAAGGTATCGGCTCAACGCTGGGCGGGCTGGCGATGATCCTCGGCTTCGGTGCCATGCTTGGGCGGCTGGTGTCGGACACCGGGGCCGCGCAACGGGTCGCGACCACGTTGATTGCCGCCTTCGGGAAGGAGCGACTGCAATGGGCGCTGGTGGTCACCGGGCTGATTGTTGGTCTGGCGATGTTCTATGAAGTGGGCTTTGTGCTGCTGCTGCCGCTGGTGTTCACCATCGTTGCCGCTGCCGGGTTGCCGTTGTTGTATGTCGGTGTGCCGATGGTGGCTGCGCTGTCCGTTACGCACTGCTTCCTGCCGCCGCATCCTGGTCCAACGGCCATCGCCACTATTTTCGGCGCGAACCTCGGCACCACGCTGTTGTACGGCATGATCATCACCATCCCGACGGTCATTGTCGCCGGTCCAATCTTCTCGAAGTTCCTCAAAAGCTTTGAAAAGTCACCGCCGGAAGGGCTGTATAACCCGAAAATCTTCACGGAAGAGGAGATGCCGGGCTTCGGAATCAGTATCTTCGCCGCCGTGATCCCGGTGGTGCTGATGGCGGTCGCTGCGGTGTTTGAATTAACCACGCCGAAAGAGAATCCGCTGCGTCAGTTCTTTGAATTTATCGGCAACCCGGCAGTGGCACTGTTTATCGCCGTGGTCATTGCAGTCTTCACCCTTGGCCTGCGCAATGGGCGCAAGATGGAGCAGGTGATGGATATGTGTGGCGAGTCGATCGCTGCCATCGCCATGATCATCTTTATCATTGCCGGTGGCGGTGCCTTCAAGCAGGTGCTGGTGGATAGCGGCGTGGGTAACTACATCGCCGATATGATGAAAGGCTCCTCGCTGTCTCCGCTGCTGATGTGCTGGACGGTGGCCGCGATGCTGCGTGTCGCGCTCGGTTCTGCCACGGTTGCGGCGATCACCACCGCGGGTATCGTGACGCCAATCATTGCGGCGACTCATGCCGATCCGGCGTTGATGGTGCTGGCGGTCGGATCCGGTAGCGTGATCGCCTCGCACGTTAACGATCCGGGCTTCTGGCTGTTCAAAGGGTATTTCAACCTCAGCGTGGTTGAGACGTTGAAAACCTGGACGGTGATGGAAACGCTGATCTCGATCCTGGGTCTGGCGGGCGTGTTAATCCTTAACGCGTTGATCCACTAAATAATATGGCTGCACAGGGAGGTGAGCTATGACAACAACGTTGCAGGATATTGCCGAGCGGGCGGGCGTTACCCGGATGACCGTCAGCCGTTATCTGCGCACACCGGATAAGGTCGCAGCACAAACCGGCGAGCGTATCGCACGCGCAATGGCTGAGCTTAATTACGATCCCCAACGCCCGGTAGCGATGCCGGGTCATGCACCGGGACGTACCTTGGGGGTGTTGATCCCATCGTTTAAAAATCAGATCTTTGCCGATCTGCTGAGTGGCATCGAACAGGCCACTCGCGCCAGTCACTGTCAAACGCTGATCGCCAACTACAACTATGATCCCCGTAGCGAGGAGGAGCAGGTACGTAACCTGCTTTCCTGGAATATTGACGGCATTATCCTGAGCGATAAGCACCATACGCACCGTACCGTGAAATATCTGCGTGCGGCTAACATCCCGATTGTTGAGGTGATGGATACCCAGGGGCCGTGTCTGGATATGCAGGTGGGTTACAACAACTTCGATGCGGGCTACGACATGACGCGCACGTTGCTTGAACAGGGGCGGCGCTGCATTGTCTATCTCGGCTCGCTGGACGATCGGCGTGATGAGTGTCGGTTTCAGGGCTTTCGTAAAGCCATGCAGGAGCAGAAGTTACGGGCGGCACGTATCAACCCTCGCGCCATGTCATCCCAGCGTCTGGGAGCCACCATGCTGGAACAGGCATTGCGGCTGCACCCTGAACTGGATGCGATTTTCTGCACCAATGACGATTTGTCCCTCGGCGCTTTGTCGTGGTGCCAGCGTCAGGGGATTGCGGTGCCGGATAAGATCGCCATCAGTGGTTTTCACGGCCTGGAGAGCAGCCGTGAAATGTATCCCAGCCTCGCCAGCGTGGTCACGCCACGCTATGAGATTGGCTACCAGGCGGCAGAGCTGCTGCTGAAGAAGATCGCCGATCCGGCGTTCACGGTGGACAGCGTTGATCTTAACTACCAGATTTTTATCGGTGAAACCCTTCAGTCACGGCAGCGGATCCACGAAAAACGTGACTGATAACCGCTGGCGAAATGGGTGTTGTAGCGGTAGCTGGACCCGCTCTCGGCCATACAATAGGTACACATCTCCACCACCTCAATCTGCGCAGCCGGGATACCGCGTTGTTGCAGTAAACCCCGCGCCAGATGCGGCAAGTCAAACCAGATCCCGTGCTGTTGTGGTTGTGCCTGGGGACGGATAGCACGCAGATTTTTCGGTTGGGTTTCGGACCAGCTCAGGGAGGGCAAACCCGGTTGTGCCTGCATTTCATCCACTAAATTTCTACCCAGTTCGTAGCAGCACGGCCCAATCGCCGGGCCGATGGCGACATGCAGCGTGTTCGTTTGCGCGCCCAACGTGAGTAGACGATCGATGGTGCTGTTCAACACGCCGGACAGCGTGCCTTTCAGGCCAGCATGCACCGCCGCCACCTGGCGACTATGGGTATCGGCAAACAGTACCGGCAAACAATCGGCGGTGTACACCGCCACCGGTCGCGATCCCTCGCCAATCACCGCGTCAGATTCGCAGCTTTTGGGCGGCAGGTTATCGGTCGCCATCACCACGGTCGCGCTATGGCGCTGGTGTCCGTAGGCCGCGTCGTCAGGAGCTGCAACGCCCGCAGGCTGAAAGGCGTACTCCAGCCAGCTCAGCGCATCCAGCAAGGATGAACGTGGAACCTGGAGTGGGTGGTGAGCCATAAGTATCTCCTTTATCTTGCCGATCGCTTTGTACTGCCAACCGCGTTGGTTAACTGCTACATTTTTAACGCTTTACCTAAACTGACCGCAATCGCTTAAGGATGAAATGATGAAAAAAACCACCTGGCTGGCCGCCTCCGGCCTGATGGCATTGGTGCTGACAGGCTGCGCGCAGCCAAACAAACAGCAGGCACAGATGCAGCTTGCCCAGCAATCGGTGCTGGCCGTCAACTGGTTCCAGCAGTCGGGCGAATATCAGGCGCTGAGCTGGCAGGCATTCAATACTGCGCGTATGGCGTTTGATCAGGCCCCTTCGCTGGCGGGTAAGCCGAAAGCGGTGATTGTTGATCTTGACGAAACGATGATTGATAACAGCGCCTACAGCGCGTGGCAGGCGAAGAATGGTCAGCCATTCAGCGGAAAAACCTGGTCTGCCTGGACCCAGGCGCGCCAGGCAACGGCGGTACCGGGAGCGGTCGATTTCGCTAACTACGTGAACAGTCACGGCGGCATCATGTTTTACGTCTCCAACCGTGACCAGAAAGATTACGCCGCGACGGTGGATAACCTGAAGAAACTCGGTTTTACCGGGGTGAGTGAAAAAACGGTGCGACTCAGTACCGGCAGTTCCAACAAACAGGCGCGTTTTGATGCCATCAAAGCGGAAGGCTATAACGTGGTGCTGTACGCCGGGGATAACCTGAATGATTTTGGTGGGGCGACATGGCATCAGGGCAACGCGCAGCGTCAGGCGTTCGTGAGCAGCAACCATCAGCGTTTTGGCACCCAGTTTATCGTCCTGCCTAATCCACTTTATGGTGACTGGGAGAGCGGGATGGCGGAAAACTACAACAAGTTGACGCCAGAACAGCAGTTGCAGGTACGTGAAGCGCGTCTCAAAGCGTGGAACGGTAAATAATTCGTCAGGCAAAAAAGCGCCTGTGATGCGGGCGCTTTTTTATCCGCTTTAGGTCCGGCAATATTTACTTTTCATTGCAACTATTACTCCCCTCATTATTTTCCTGATCTCTTGCCACCACAATCGGTCGATAATGGCGTGTTATTCTGCAATAAAGATTATTTTATGGTGAAATCGTCTAATCATAAATTTTATAATTAAGATATTTCCTGGTAAAAATGGTCTGTCTGGTATGGAAGATCGAAAGTCCTGATCAAAGTACGTGTATTTTTTTGTCATTGCATTAAAAACTCACCATTGAAATTAATAAATAACTTTATGATTTTAATGCGTATCATTCGGCGTAACATTGCGGCCATCTCTTGCATAACCTTACATTTCTCTGACGTAAACTGAATCTCAATTTACATTGAGAGGCATTTTGTCGCACGTAGAAATATTCCTGGTGCATAACTACTCTTAAGTGTCTATAACCATTTTCTGTGAGGGATCTTCAGTTTTTCCCCTGAATCAGGTCTTATTCACGGCGTTATTCGCCTGGATGCGATATTCCCGGACATTAAGAGAAGATAATTGTGACGACACTCAAACCCTTATTAGCGAAAAATCGCAGTTGGGCATTACAGCGCCGCCAGCGTAATCCGCACTATTTCGAAAAATATCTTCATCAGCAGAAACCCCATTCCTTGTGGATTGGCTGCTCCGATAGCCGTGTTCCGGCGGAAGTGTTGACTGGCGCACATCCCGGCGAGCTTTTTGTCCATCGCAATATCGCCAATATGGTGGTGCCTGATGACGACAACTTAATGAGCGTATTGCAGTACGCCATTTTCTATCTCGGCGTACAACGCATTGTGTTGTGCGGCCACTACGGCTGTGGCGGGGTGCAGGCCGCGCTGGGACTGCCGGAAAGCACGCTGGCTAAAGAGGATTCGGCGCTGGCGCGCCGCATTGCAGCTCTGCGCCGTGACCTGGCGCAGGGACTGGCGGCGTATCGTGCTGCCGATGCGCACGAAGAGGAGAGCGACAAACTTAACCGTCTGGTGGAGGCCAACGTGCTGGCCCAATTTGCTCAACTGACTGGCAGCGAACCGGTGCGTTCGGCATGGCAGGCCGGTCAGACGCTGGACGTGTTTGGTTGCGTGTATGACCTGCAATCAGGACATCTCAAAGAGTTAATTCAGCAATCTACAGAGGAATCGATACCATGAATCTGCATACCTTGCGCCAGGATATCCCGGCCGGTCTGGTGGTTTTTCTGGTGGCGCTGCCACTCTGTCTCGGTATTGCCCAGGCCAGTGGCCTGCCGCCGTTTGCCGGTCTGCTCACCGGGGTGATTGGGGGGTTGCTGGTCACTGCGTTAAGCCCGTCGCGCTTCGCCGTGAGCGGCCCGGCCGCCGGGTTAGTCACCATTGTGGTGGCGTCAATCGAGACGCTGGGCAGTTTCTCCGCCTTTCTCACCGCATTGATTCTTGCCGGTTTGTTGCAGTGCCTGTTTGGTTTGTTGCGTGCCGGACGTTTTATCGCGCTGGTGCCGGGTAGCGTTATCAAAGGAATGCTGGCCGCGATTGGTATTTTGCTGATTATCCAGCAGATTCCGGTGGCGCTGGGGGCCGCAGGCGATGCGGAGCTGGTGTCGCTGGTCAATGGCGAGTTTGCCTTCTCCACCTCGGCAATGCTGGTGGCGGGCGTTGGCCTGGTGATCCTTTGGTTGTGGACCACGCCTGTCGTCAAGTCGATCAAAGCGTTGAGCTGGATACCGGGGCCGTTGGTGGCGGTACTGGTCGGCTGTCTGGCGACGCTCTTCGGTTTGGCTGGCCTGCCGCGTATTGCCCTGCCGGAGTTTGACAGCATGGCTCAGCTTGCTGCTGAGTTGGAAACCCCGGACTGGCTGGCATGGCGTAATCCGTCGGTGTGGGTGGTGGCGGTGACGCTGGCGCTGGTTGCCAGCCTGGAAACATTGCTCAGTCAGGAGGCGCTGAAAAAGCTGCGTCCACAACATCCGGCACCGTCACCCAATAAAGAGATGTTTGCTCAGGGGGTGGGAAATCTGACCGCCGGTTTACTTGGGGCGATGCCGATCACTGCGGTGATTGTGCGTAGTTCGGTTAACGTCAGCGTGGGTGCACAAACCAAGGTGTCGATTCTGCTGCATGGCGTGCTGCTGCTGATTTGCGGTTTGTGGTTCAGCGATTTACTGAATGCCATCCCACTCGCCAGCCTCGCTGCGGTGTTGTTGTATACCGGGTATAAACTGGCGACGCCACGCTTGTTCATCGAACAAATACGTATGGGTGCGCAGCAATATGTACCTTTCCTCGCCACCATTGGCGGCATCATCGTGTTTGGCATGCTGGCGGGGATTGGCATCGGTATTGCAACCCAGCTTTTGTGTAGCCTCTATCAAAGCCATCGTAATGCGTTGCAACTCACCCGTTATGACGACCATTACGTATTGCGCTTCCAGCAGAATCTGACCTTTATTCACAATCCCAAATTGCAGGGACTACTGGCGGAGATCCCGGAAAATAGCGTGGTGATTGTGGACCACGATAATGCTGAGTATCTCGATCCGGATGTGAAGGCGGTACTCCAGGATTTTGGCGAAAGTGCGGATAAACGTGGCATTCGTCTGAGTCAATGGCCAGTCGCGGTAAAATAGCAATCGGTTAGCCACTGAAATTTGTGTTTTGGCTTAAAAATCGGATATCTCGGATATCCGATTTTTTTGTTTACAGGGCATAATTATCCCGCTTTTCTCCAACATCCTTTAGTACCGGCGATGGATTCAGCCGCAGAGTTGAAGGATGAACACGAGCTTAATTAACGAATCAGATTACTAACTTTTCAGGTTTAATGCCTGCTGATGCCCACCGGCGTATGGCAGCGACTTTCCAGGTTACAGGGTTCAGACGTATGCGCGTTAAGCTGTTTGCAGAGAATAATTTTAAGAAGAATGCTCTCTCACTGTTCCTCATCACGCTTTTCTTCTGCTTTATCGGCAGCCATTTGCGTGTGCCGCAGGAGCTGTCGCTGTTCTGGCCGGTCAACGCGCTGATTGCCGGGTTGATGGTGCGTAATCCTTATCTGCACCGCATCTCCAGTTATGTGGTGTGCTTTGTCGCTATGGTGTTCAACGATACGGTATTTTCAGGCTGGGCGCTGCCTGCGGTCACCCTCAATGTGGCGAATATCCTGTTTATTCTGGTCGCGGTGAGCATGCTGATTAAGCATCTGCTGCCGCCCTCGGCGAATAGCCAGGTGATCAACGCGATGCGTATTTTCCCCGCCTGTTTGTTGGCGGCGCTGGCCTGTGCTACCTGGGGTGCCTGGGCGCAGGAAGTGGATTTCAACGCACGCTTTATTACTGCCTGGGGCGACTGGTTCAGCGAACAATTCTCCACGTCGTTGATGTTGCTGCCGGTATTACTGGCACGCCCGCTGCGTACCGTCCCCTGGCGTTCATTATTGCATCCCGGAAAACTGCTGCCGCTGACGGGCGTGGTGCTGTCGCTCACCATTGGCGCGATGATTGGTGGCGCGGGTAGCCTGACGTTCCCGGTCCCGGCATTGATTTGGTGTGCGATTGTCCTGCCAATCCCCATCACCAGTCTGGTGCTGCTGCTCACGGGCATCACCGAGATTATCCTGGTTTCTCACGGGGTGATGAATATTCAGGGCGATGATGCCTTGTTGCCCATCAGCCATCTGACCTCGGTTCGCCTCGGCGTCGCCACCATCACCATCAGCCCGTTGCTGGTGGCTGTCAGTATGGATGCCATCCGTCAGCTAAACCAACGTTTGTCATTACGCGCCAATTTTGATTTTCTCACCCAGCTGTTATCGCGTTCCGGGTTGTATGAAAATCTGCGCCAGGAGCCATTCTCACCGCAGCGAGCGGCAGGTGTGGTGATGCTGGATGTCGACTATTTCAAAACCATTAATGACAATTTCGGTCATGATGCGGGTGATGGTGTGCTGGAAGAGATCGCTCGCCGCATTCAGGATGTGGTGAATAATCGAGGTCTGGTTTGCCGTTTTGGTGGCGAAGAGTTCGTGGTGGTGGTGTTTGATTACAATCACAGCCAGCTTTATCAACTGGCCGAAGCGATTCGTCAGTCGATGGTCAGAGAGAAATTCTGGTTGCAGGGAAATACCGTCACCGTGACGGCCAGCCTGGGGCTGGCGCTTGGCAATGCAGTGAATGAGCGTGAGTGGCATGGGGTGGTGAACCGCCTGATTTCGGCGGCTGACAAAAATCTTTACCTGTCGAAGCGCAACGGTCGCAATCAAACCTCGCCCGCTGTCGAGCCACGCGCGCTGGTTAACGACGTGGCCTGATAATCACATGCTGCTTTTCAGGGCGCTGCTCTGCTGATGGCGCTCCAGCGCCAGTTCGATCAGCCGGGTAATCAACGAGCGATAATCCAGACCGGCTGCCTGCCAGAGCTTCGGATACATGCTGATGTTGGTGAAACCAGGCAAGGTATTGACTTCATTGACGATGATTTCCCCGCCTTCAGTCAGGAACACATCGACACGCGCCATCCCGCTGCATTCCAGTGCCTGAAACGCTTGCAATGCCACGGCGCGAATCGCTTCGCTATCGTCTGTGCTGATCGTGGCGGGGACAACTACCTGTGCACCGTTCTCGCTGATGTACTTGGTGTCATACGAATAAAACGCATCGTGCACCACCACTTCACCGCAGGGGCTGGCGACCGGCTCATCATTACCCAATACGGCGCATTCAATTTCGCGTCCCTTAATACCTTGCTCAATCAATACCTTGCGATCGAAGGTAAAGGCGAGATCGAGCGCTGCCGCAAACTCTTCGAGACGGCTGACTTTACTGACGCCAACCGAAGAACCCTGATTCGCCGGTTTAATAAACAGCGGCAGGCCAAAACGATCCACCACCGCCTGTGCATCAAGCCGGGCACGTTGCGCCTGAGTGACGCTAATCCAGGGGGCAACCTTAAGACCGGCATCACGCAGCAGACGTTTGGTGAAATCTTTATCCATGCTGACGGCGGAACCCAGTACGCCAGAACCGACAAACGGTAGATTAGCCATGCGCAGCAGGCCTTGTAGCGAGCCATCCTCGCCCAGCGTACCGTGGACAATCGGGAAAATGACATCAACCTGCGACAACGGGTGGGCATTCTGACGCGTGATCAACTGCTGCGATGCCTGGCCGGGCACCAGCGCCACATTCTCGCCAGAGCGATTGAGGGCAATCAGTGAGGGGTTTTCTGCATTTAGCAGAAAGCCGGATGCATCATTCAGATGCCACTCGCCCTGTTTATCGATGCCCAGCAACACCACTTCAAATTTGCTGGTATCAATAGCCTCAAGAATATTTTTGGCTGATTGTAATGACACTTCATGCTCGGCTGATTTACCACCGAAAATGATCCCCACACGTTGTTTTGCCATTGTTTTTTGTCCGATTGCGATAAAGCGAATGGCTAAGATAGCACGGGGTGGTAAGAGGGGAAATCAGATGAGGAGAAGGGCGGAGAGCGGCAAAAAAATCCCCTCGAAAGAGGGGATGAGTGATTTAATCAGGCCAGCATCTGGGAAATGATGAATGAACCGTAACGTAGTTAGGTTTCCGTTAATGCGGGTGTGAATGTAACCGTGTGTTTTTGCAACGCCCATCAGGCGCATTGTACTCATGTTTTTTTAGAAGATGGCGTGTTAGAGAAAAGGGATGCCCAGCCTCATAGTCGCAATTCTGGAAGTGGCATTTATAAGGTGTATCACCGGTGTGGGTATTAATATGAATGCTCAATCCACGACGTGTCGAAAAACTTAATCCGCAGTCATCACAACAATAGCGATGCTCTTTGTGACATCGATTGATATGGATCTTAAGTTCAGATAAGGATTTGAACGTTTTTTTGCAACCGCTCTCCTGACAAAAAAAATCTCTTCGTACAGCATGAACTATTCTAATATGCTGGCTTAATTCACCAGAGGTATTAAATCCTCGGTTACACTTTTCACACCGATAATTTCGCAAGTTTTCATGCTTCGCAAGGTGTTGTGCCAGCGCACTCGGATAGAAAAAAGAGCGATTGCAACCAGCCTGATCACAAAAATAGGTTTTATCCCGGGTATGGGTATTATAATGTTTCGCCAAACCACTACTGTGAATATAATCCAGTCCACAACCCTCCCAGTCACATTTAAAAGGACGGCCATCAGAATGAATATCTTTCAGATGAGCATGGTAATTTTTCTGTAAGTTGCTTTGGTAATTACAGTTGGCCCACAAGCAAACGTAATTGTGACTGGGAGGGTCAATGATAAAACTTTCATCCAATAGCGATGTTTTATCAATTTTTCCATATAAAGCTCGACCAGTTTTCACATCCCAGTTGGGATTCTTCCATAATTCCTGTTGTTTCCATGCAATAAAGCCCTGTTTATAAGTGATATGCGTTTTATCACTATTTTTGCGAGCCAGACCATCATGATCGTTAAAGGTTTCAGGATTGTTCTCAACCATGGAAAATAGATTAAGCCCGTCAATCCTCCCCGCAGGATCAGGATTCATCCAGCGCATTATCCAGGAGGAATAATATCGATAACCATAATAAACCAGGCCAGTTATGTCGCGCTCTTTACCTGAATAATGAAGGGTTTTATAACATGCTTCTATTTGGCTTCGAGTTAACCAGATGGCTGTTCCGCCGTAAGGATAATATTCTTCGCGGCTGATGACTCCCGCTTCGCCATCAATTTCCAGTGTACTGCTGTGATTCCGATTCTGAATGCTGTGGCGTTGAAGTTGGTTATCGGTCCCTTCAGGCATGCCTGACAACCAGCAGTAGATTCGCAAATTATTGACGGTTATCACCGTTAATTTTTCTTTCTGTCTGGTTCCCGCATAGCGCATACGCATTTCAATTCCTGGCAAATAACGGATGACATGCTGTTGCACCGAATTGGCATTTTTTTGTGACGAGGACTTTAGCACGCGTGTGCCAGGCACGCAGTAACGATACTGCTCACGCTGCATGATATTTCCGTTTGATTGCATTGTACTTTTCTCCATCAGGATGAAAAGCGCAGGATTATAGAAATCATATCCAAAAAATAGTCTTCCCTGATGTCAGGGTTGCAAAAAAAATTCCCCTCGGAAGAGGGGATGCCTAATCTATTCAGGCTAACACCAGGGAAATAATGTCTTAACTATACCAAAGTATAGCTTGCGTAAATGTCGGGTTGATCAAAAAAATGGCAAATAGATTCTGGTGAGTAGTAACAGCAGCAGGATCATGCCGACGATTTCGCTTAATGCTTGCCAGCTACGCGATGGTTTTAACTGGACGGCATTACGTAATGACTTGAAATTTATTGATGTTATTTTTTTCAAGGTAACGAATTATTAATCTGATATTTTTATTTTTTTTCATAAAAAAATATGAAAATTCCTGGTATTTAATTGCACGAAACTGTTTATTGCCAGCCTTTTTTTCTGCGATACATGCCGAAATATGTAATTTCAGGCGTTGCATTCCTTCAGAACTCTCATTTATATTGCGCAAGAATTACACACGGAAAGATTTGTCCTGCCATTTTCCCTGCCATTTTTACAAGGAGTAAATATGAGCAATTCTTATCAAAATGAGATCCCGAAGGCGCGAGTCAATATCAAACTGGACCTACATACAGGGGGGAGCCAGAAGAAAGTTGAACTGCCACTTAAGTTATTGGTTACGGGGGATTTTAGTCATGGTCAGGAAACTCGCCTGATTTCTGAACGAGAAAAAGTCGAAGTTAACAAAAACAATTTCAACAATGTACTGGCGGAGTTTTCGCCTGCCATCAATCTGAATGTACCGGATACACTTGCCGCTGACGGCAGCGAACAGTGGCTGAACCTGACTTTCCGCGAGATCAGCGACTTTGAACCGGAACAGGTTGCCCGCCAAATCCCGCAACTTAAAGCGATGCTCGCGATGCGCAATTTGTTGCGCGACCTTAAATCCAACCTGCTCGATAACGTTACCTTCCGCAAAGAATTTGAAGCCATCCTGAAAGATCCCGCGCTGAGCGATGAATTGCGCGCTGAACTGACCTCCCTGGTGCCAGAAAAGGCCTAATCACCCGTCATTTAATGGATTAATACGAGAGAATAGTCATGCCTGCAAAGAATGAAACTGCTACTGGCGGTCAAACGACTGTGCTTGAAAGACCAGCTTCGGCCGGTATTTATAACTCCCTGTTCGAAAAAATTAATCTCAATCCGGTGTCGCAACTTCGTGAGTTAGACATCTGGCAGGACAATCAGGCAATGTCCGATGCCAGTGCGGATGAACGCGTTACCGCAGCGATGCAGGTGCTACTGGAATGCCTGAAACAACATGGTTCGAAAGTTGAGAAGCTCGACAAAACGTTGCTGGATCTCCACATTGCACACCTTGATCAACAAATCAGTCGCCAGCTTGACCTGGTAATGCATCACCCCGTTTTTCAGCAAGTTGAGTCCACCTGGCGTGGTCTGAAATCTTTGGTTGATAAGGCCGATTTTCGCCAGAACGTCAAAATTGCCCTACTGGACCTTTCCAAAGAAGCTCTGCGTCAGGATTTTGAAGATTCACCGGAGATTATCCAGAGCGGCCTCTATCTGCAAACATATGTCAGCGAGTATGACACTCCCGGTGGTGAACCCATTGCGGCGATGATCTCGGCGTGGGAGTTTGATGCTTCCGCCCAGGATATTGCCCTGTTGCGTAATATCGCCAGGGTGGCGGCCTCGGCACATATGCCATTTATCGGTTCCGTCGGCCCGGCATTTTTCCTGAAAGAAAATATGGAAGAGGTCGCCGCCATTAAGGATATCGGCAATTACTTCGACCGCGCCGAGTACATCAAGTGGAAGTCCTTCCGGGAAAGTGATGATGCGCGTTATATCGGCCTGACTATGCCCCGTGTGCTGGGACGTCTGCCTTATGGTCCGGATACCGTGCCGGTGCGTAGCTTTAACTACGTCGAGGAGGTGAAAGGCCCGGATCATGATAAATATCTGTGGATTAACGCGTCCTTCGCCTTTGCCGCCAACATGGTGCGCAGTTTTATCCACAATGGTTGGTGTGTACAAATTCGCGGCCCACAGGCGGGTGGTGCAGTACAGGACTTACCTATCCACCTCTACGATCTTGGCACGGGTAATCAGGTAAAAATACCTTCCGAAGTGATGATCCCGGAAACCCGTGAATTTGAGTTTGCCAATCTCGGCTTTATTCCGCTGAGCTACTACAAAAACCGCGATTATGCCTGCTTTTTCTCGGCTAATTCGACGCAAAAGCCGGTTCAGTATGATACTGCCGATGCCACCGCCAACAGCCGCATCAACGCACGACTGCCTTACATTTTTCTGCTATCGCGAATTGCGCACTATCTGAAGATGATCCAGCGTGAAAATATCGGTACCACCAAGGATCGACGTCTGCTGGAGATGGAGTTGAACACCTGGGTACGTAGCCTGGTCACGGAGATGACTGATCCCGGCGATGATCTTCAGGCATCGCACCCCCTGCGCGACGCTCGGGTGGTGGTGGAGGACATTGAAGATAACCCCGGCTTTTTCCGCGTGAAGTTTTTCGCGGTGCCGCATTTCCAGGTGGAAGGCATGGATGTCAACCTGTCGCTGGTTTCACAGATGCCAAAAGCGAAATCGTAAGGGTGGTAATCAGGGATGAAAACCGAACAACCGCTGTGGGGGCGGGGGGTGATGATCTCGCCCCAGCATTTCCAACAGCAGACGGCCTGGATGGATTGGCGCAGTGAGTGTCTGGCAAACATGGGGCTCAATCATCCCTGGGGGGTATTTCAGGCTGAGTTTGAACTGGAATCGCTAAGGCAGGGTCGGCTTCAGCCCCGGCATCTGCGGGTCCGTTTTCGCGATGGAACGTTGATTGATACGCAAAATGCCGATCCACTCCCTCCGACACTGACATTGAGTTCTGAGCACAAGGAGGGGGTCGTGGTGCTGGCGCTCCCGCAAATGTACGCCAACGGCGGCAATTGTCTGCAACCCGATCAGGTGGCGGAACGTCCGGTGCGTTTTCGTCAGCACTGGCGCGACATTCGCAATCTGTTTGGTGATGACTCAAAACAGATTGCCGTGTTGCATCCGGAGCTGGCGCTGCGCTTTGCCCATCAGGACAACAGCGATTGGTTGACCTGTCCACTGGTGCGTCTGCAACGGGATGCGCAGGGAACCTGGACAATTGACAGTCAGTTTCTTCCCCCGCTGCTGGTGATGAGTGGACATTGCGGGTTAATGACTTCTCTGGAACAACTGATGACGCAGCTGCGTGCGCGGCTGGCTCGTCTGATGGGGATGCGTCGTGAAAGCAACCAGCGTATGGCTGATTTCGCTGTCGCAGATGTGTCGTTGTTCTGGTTGTTAAATGCGTTGAACAGCGCTGAGCCGGTACTGGCAAATTTCTTGCGCTATCCGCAAAGCGCGCCAGAGCGGTTATATCCGGAACTGGCACGGCTGGCGGGTAGTTTGCTGACATTTTCCCTTGAGCACCAGGTCAACGCGATACCTTGCTATCAGCATGATGATCTCAACAATGTATTTCCGCCGTTATTGAGGCTGCTTTCCCAGCTGCTGGAAGCCAGCCTGCCTTCACGCGTGGTGGCGATTGAGATGAGCCATGATCGCAGGCTGCGCCAGTGGCGTGCTCGCCTCAATGATCCTCGTTTGCGTGAAGAGGCGGATTTCTATCTTTCCGTACGCTCACCCTTACCCGTGGTGCAACTTCAGGAACAGGTTCCACGTCAGTGCAAAGTGGGTAGCCCGGATGATGTTGTCAGCCTGGTGAACACTTCACAGTTGGGGGTTCCACTCCAGCCATTGAGCCATGTTCCAGCCGCCATTCCGTTGCGGCTGGAAAATCAATATTTCTCACTCGACCTGTCGCATCCGGCAGCACGCGCGATGCTGGAGAGCGGCTGCTGCATGTTTTACGTCCCCGGTACCCTGGGGGACCCGGAACTTGAACTCTTTGCGGTACTAAGAACATGAGTGACAACCAACTGGAAAGTCCCGTGGATATTGATGCACTGATGCTGAACTGCTGGCTCCAGGTCATCGGTCTTCGGCATCAGCCACAATTCAGGGAGGGAGAGGGCAAAGCGTTATGGCAGCGTTGCGTGACTGACATCGAGCGGGTTCAGAAAGTCCTGCGTAATGCAGGCGTCAGTGACGAAAGCCGTCACGATATCCTGCGCGCGCATTGTGCATTACTCGATGAAGCGGTCAAGGGGCGTGGCGTGCAGGATGATGCCTGCACGCAGTGGTATCACCTGCCGCTTCAGGGGCACTTTCTGCATACCATCGATGCCGGTGAAACGTTGTGTGACCGGATGCGGCAGGTACTTAGCCAGCCCGCTGCGGATGCTCAGGTAGTGAAGTGCTTTCATCGGGTGATGTTGTTGGGATTCCTTGGCGGCTATCCGTCGCTGGACGTTACGGAGCGTCAAAACCTGATCGGGGCGCTCAATGAACGTGTTCCCCCTTGCTCGCTCACCACTGATCAGCCTCTGTTGGTTGGGGCTGGCAGCGGTTTGTCGCAGGGCGTGTTGAGCCACTGGCCGGTTCGCCTGGGAATTGCCGCGTTGCTGCTGTTGGCTTTGTGGTGGGGGCTGGATCGCTGGCTGGATCAACTGATAGCGACACTGTTGCCCGAGGTGAAAGGATGAAGTCTGCACTTCAGCGTTGGAAGATGTGGTGGGCTGATTTCCGTCGCCCTCTACATTCTGCTCCGTCATTCAGTAAGGCTTTGCCAGACGCGGACTATCGCCTGCCGGTGGTGCTGTCTTGCGGCGATGACGCAGAGGGCTGGCCGCAGGGAGAATTTGTCCGACTCGTGCCACAGGGGTGCTGGATACGCATCATGGCCAGCAGCGAGCTCCAGCATGTTTTGCGTCAGTTGCTGCAATGTCGTCCTGGCTGGGGTGGGCAGATTGCCGTCTGTATCAGCGTTAATCCGCAGCAGCATACACAACACTCAGCGCTGGAAAACCAGCTTCATGAATTACGTTGGCAAATTGGTGTGCTGCGGCGTGAAACGCGGCAGGCGTTGCCGTTGCTGATAACCATCAGAGTGGCGGGCAACGTCACGCTGACGGCAACTCCTCTGTGGCAAGTTACGACCTCAGAGGCGGGAACGCAGATCTGGTACCAGGGACAGGCACCACAATCCATCGAGCAGTGGTTAGCAAAGGCGGATAGCACCGTGCTACAGCAGCAGGTGCTGTTTAACTCGGTGGAGCGCGGTTTCGGCCAGCAGGTGCGCCAGATCTTTACTGCGCAGCATCCGGATGTTGATGCAGTGCCACCTTATGCCATCCTCAGCGCGCTGCAATCCGCGCTGGTGCAGGAACAGCCGGATTCACTTTGGCGGCAATGGCTGTCCAGGCACACCACCTTGCAGTCGGTTGCTGGCTGGTCGGCAAACCAGGATGAGTATGCCCAACCTGATTTCTTCCTACCCTTGTTACCTCGCGGGCAGGGCTTTACCCCTTTTCGCCGGGTGCTGCCGGTTGTCCTGACGGGCTTGTTTGTCTCCGCGATCATCGCGATGAGTTGCAGCGCATGGCACAACCAGTCGCTTATCCGTCGTATCGCGTTTGATCTCGCCAGTTACCAGGCTATTGCCATGACTGAGGTAGCGCCAAAAGCGGCGGCAGTTGCGGTACTGAGAGAGGATGCTGCTCAGCTGAACCACTGGGCTCGACAGGGTGCACCTTTGTATCTGGGACTGGGGCTGTATCGTGGTGAGCGTCTGCACCTGCCCGTCTTGAATGCTATCCGTAGCTGGCAGCCTTCTCCATTGCATCCACATCAGCCTGAACCCCAACCGACGATTGCCCAGCTTGACAGCCTGGCTTTGTTTGATTCTGGCAAAGCAGAGCTGAAGTCGGGCTCTACCAAAGTACTGATTAATGCCCTGATTGGCATTCGAGCCAGACCGGGCTGGCTGATTGTGATCAGCGGCCATACCGACAATACCGGCGATCCCGGATTTAATCAGCAGCTTTCACTGAAACGTGCCGAAGCCGTGCGTAACTGGATGCGGGACACCGGTGCTATAGCGGAGAGCTGCTTTGCGGTGCAGGGATACGGTGTCAGTCGTCCTCTTGCTACCAACGATACCTCGGAGGGGCGCGAGACCAACCGGCGTGTCGAAATCCATCTGGTGCCGCAGGCAGATGCCTGTCAGGTGCCAGATGACACCCTGCTGTCATCACGGGATGGTGACGGTAATCAACACTTAACGGAGTGAAAATTATGGCGATTCCAGTTTATCTGTGGCTGAAGGACGATGGCGGCGGGGCGATTAAAGGCTCGGTCGAGGCTGAAAACCGTGAAGGAAGCATTGAGGTGGTTGCAATGAAACATCAGGTGCATATCCCCACCGATGACAACACCGGCAAGGTGACAGGCACACGTATCCATGCGCCATTGCAGTTTACCAAAGCGATCGACTCCTCCAGCCCCTATCTCTATAAGGCAGTGACTACCGGCCAGACGCTGGACAGTGCTGAACTGAAATATTACCTCATCGATAGTGGTGGGAACGAAGTGGAGTACTTCAACATCAAGCTGGAAAAAGTAAAGGTGGTGAAGGTGAGTCCACTGATGCATGACATCAAAGACACCACCAAAGAGAAGCGTAATCACCTGGAAGAGATTGAGCTGCGCTACGAGAAAATCACCTGGAACTATAAAGACGGCAACCTTGTTCATTCTGATGAGTGGAATGCGCGACCTGTCGCGGTTGCGGCTGGCTAACCAGCGCGGGCGGCATTGCCGCCCGCTTTTATTCTGCTCGGCAAATAACACCGGAAGTTAACACCTGATGGGCATGGGTTACGGCCAGGGGCGGTAGCGTGCCTGAATTGGAGAAAGAGATATGGAACATCAATCCGCCGTTTTGTTGCGACGCCTCAATCCCTTCTGCGCGCGAGCCCTCGAGGCTGCGGCCTGTTTATGTCAGACGCGAACCCACGCAGAGATCACGCCTGAACACTGGCTGCTGAAGTTACTGGAGGCAGGTGAAGGTGATCTGACGGTGATCGCCCGTCGTTATGCATGGGATTTGGATGCCATCTGGCAATCTTTGTTGCGGTATCTGGATACTCTGCCTCGTACCGTACGCAGCAATCCCTCGCTTTCAGCTCGCTTGCAAACATTGCTGAAGCAGAGCTGGTTGTGTGCTTCGCTGGAAAATGAAAGCACTCAGATTCGCACGCTCCATGTGTTGATGGCGATCGTGGATACCCCAGCGCTGTTGGTGTGTGATGAACTCTGGCCGCTACTGACATTGGGTAAAACTCAGCTTGATCGCTTGTGCCCACTGCTTGAAGAACAGTCCGATGAGCGGGTCAGACCGCCTGAGATTTTTAGTGCCGCAGCGGCATTGCCTGCTCCCGGTGTAAAACACGATGCACATCAGGCGGTGCTGGATCGTTTTACCCTTGATCTCACTGCCCGCGCCCGCGCTGGCCATATCGATCCGGTATTTGGGCGTGACAATGAAATCCGTCAGATGGTGGATATCCTCGCTCGCCGACGCAAAAACAATCCGATTCTGGTGGGGGAACCTGGCGTGGGTAAAACCGCGCTGGTGGAGGGGCTGGCGCTGCGTATCGTGCAGGGAAACGTACCGGATAGCCTGAAGTCAGTTAGCGTTCGTACTCTTGATGCGGGCCTGCTCCAGGCGGGGGCGGGTGTAAAAGGTGAGTTTGAACAACGGCTGAAAAATATCATTGCGGCAGTACAGCAGGCAACCAGCCCGGTGCTGCTGTTTATTGATGAAGCCCATACCCTGATCGGCGCAGGCAATCCGGCGGGTAGCGTCGATGCTGCCAATCTGCTGAAACCGGCACTGGCAAGGGGGGAACTCCGCACTATCGCGGCCACTACCTGGAGTGAATACAAACAATATTTCGAACGTGATGCAGCATTGGAACGGCGTTTTCAACGTGTGCAGGTTGATGAGCCAGATGATGAAACCGCTTGCCTGATGCTACGCGGCCTGAAACCCCGCTATGCACAACACCACGGCGTCTACATTTCAGACGAGGCGGTGCGTGCTGCGGTGGCCCTGTCGCGGCGTTATTTGACGGGCCGCCAACTGCCGGATAAAGCCGTTGATCTGCTGGACACCGCCAGTGCGCGGGTACGCATGAGCCTGGACACTGTGCCGGAATCGCTGGTACGACTCAGGGCGCAAATTGTCGCGCTTGAGATCGAACAACAAGCATTGCTGGAGGATTGTGCTGTCGGCCATTATGACGGCAACAATCGCCTGGCGGAGACCCGGCAGCTTATCCGCCAGCACAATGACGATCTGGCTGTGCTGGAAACGCGATATCAACAGGAAAAAAAACTAACGGAACAGCTGCTGGCTTGCCGCAGCGATCCTTCCCGCGAACAGGAGATTGCCGCGCTACAGGATGAGCTGATTAAGGTTCAGCAGACTGCACCACTGCTGGCGCTCGATGTGGACGCACGCACGGTGGCGAATGTCGTCGCTGACTGGACCGGCATCCCGCTCTCCTCACTAATGAAAGACGAGCAGAGTGAGTTGCTGATGCTGGACACCGTGCTGGCTCAGCGCATTGTTGGACAAGATCACGCGCTGCATGCAATTGCACAACGGTTGCGGGCAACCAAAACCGGCCTCGCGGCGGAAAATGGCCCACAAGGGGTATTTCTGCTGGTGGGTAGCAGCGGCACCGGAAAAACCGAAACCGCCCGGGCGCTGGCGGATACCCTTTACGGTGGTCAGCGCTCGCTTATCACCCTCAACTTCAGCGAATATCAGGAAGCGCACACTGTCAGTCAGCTTAAGGGTTCACCTCCGGGATACGTCGGTTATGGTCAGGGCGGTATCCTTACGGAAGCGGTACGTAAGCGTCCCTATAGCGTGGTGCTGCTGGATGAAGTGGAAAAAGCGCACCCTGATGTGTTGAACCTGTTTTATCAGGTA
Organism: Pantoea phytobeneficialis; assembly: GCF_009728735.1. Lineage (NCBI taxonomy): Bacteria > Pseudomonadati > Pseudomonadota > Gammaproteobacteria > Enterobacterales > Erwiniaceae > Pantoea > Pantoea phytobeneficialis. The sequence goes on along the minus strand of NZ_CP024636.1, from coordinate 3,788,306 downwards.
TTCGATCGCGGAGTTATGCGCGACGGTGAAGGTCGCGAGATCGATTTTCGCAATACCGTTATCCTGATGACCTCTAATCTCGGCAGCGATCCACTGATGCAACTCCTGGAGGAGCATCCCGACACCAGCGATGCTGAGCTACAGGAACGGTTACGTCCACTGCTGCGTGACCATTTCCAGCCAGCCCTGCTGGCACGCTTCCAGACGGTGATCTACCGGCCACTCACACCGGCAGCGATGCGCACCATCGTTGCCATGAAGTTGGACCTGGTCAGCCAACGCCTGGCTCAACACTATGGCGTCTGTACCAGGCTTGAAGAAAACCTGTATGACGCCCTCACCTCCGCCTGCCTGCTGCCGGATAGCGGCGCACGTAATATCGACAATCTGCTGAACCAACAGATTCTCCCGGTACTAAGCCAACAACTACTGACGCTGATCGCTGCCGGGCATAAAACCACCGTCCTGAAGCTGGGCTGGGATATTGAGCAGGGCATTGTGCTGTCTTTGGAAGATCAGAGCGTTGGTGTGGCTGGTGGATAAGCATGGCTACATTCACCCGCTGCGTAAAACGATACCTGTGCTGAACAGCGTAATACTCGCTGCCGATTAGAGACCCCTTAAGGATGGAGGAGCCGAAAGTATGTCCGAAATAATCCGTCGTATTTCTTGTGCCGCTTTTTTAGCCGGCATGGTGTTTTTGTCGATCTGTATGCCGTCAAAGGCCGGGGCCGGGGTGATTAAAGCGATTAATCACACCCACTGGGCAATTAATCGCTTCAGCATCAATGGTCAGTCCGGCATCGATATTATCGGCCCGTATCAGGGCGGCGGGGGGGGCTGTTGTTTTAGCGTGCCGGAGAAATGGCAGCCGGGAATGACGGTGAGGGTGGACTGGGAGAGCGGTGAAGCATCTACCAAAGGATTTCCGGGGTTTGCAGATTACGAAAAATATAAAGCCTGGGAAAAGAAAATGCAGGCACAGAACCGTCAGCACAGCCAGACGGTGCCGCTGCCGGATTATAACGGCCAGGATACCTGCGGCATCACCGTCCATTTCCTGCCCTGCGACGAGATTAAGGTGACCACCAGTTGCTGGTCGCCGCGTAATGCGAACTACCCGATTAAAGAACCCTTAAGGATGGAGGAGCCGAAAGTATGTCCGAAATAATCCGTCGTATTTCTTGTGCCGCTTTTTTAGCCGGCATCGCGTTTTTGTCGATCTGTATGCCGTCAAAGGCCGGGGCCGGGGTGATTAAAGCGATTAATCACACCCACTGGGCAATTAATCGCTTTAGCATCAATGGTCAGTCCGGCATCGATATTATCGGCCCGTATCAGGGCGGCGGGGGGGGGCTGTTGTTTTAGCGTGCCGGAGAAATGGCAGCCGGGAATGACGGTGAGGGTGGACTGGGAGACCGGGGTGGGTGATATGGAGGGTTTTCCGGGATTTGCTGACTGGGAAAAATATCTGTCCTGGAAAAAAGAAATGAAGGCCCTGAGCCGCCAGCATACCAGGACGGTGCCGCTGCCGGATTATAACGGTCAGGATACCTGCGGTATCACCATCCATTTTCTGCCCTGCGACGAGATTAAGGTGACCACCAGTTGCTGGTCGCCGCGTAATGCGAACTACCCGATCAAAGAACCCTTAAGGATGGAGGAGCCGAAAGTATGTCCGAAATAATCCGTCGTATTTCGTGTGCCGCTTTTTTAGCCGGTATGGCGTTTTTGTCGATCTGTATGCCGTTAAAGGCCGGGGCCGGGGTGATTAAAGCGATTAATCACACCCACTGGGCAATTAATCGCTTCAGCATCAATGGTCAGTCCGGCATCGATATTATCGGCCCGTATCAGGGCGGCGGGGGAGGCTGTTGTTTTAGCGTTCCGGAGAAATGGCAGCCGGGAATGACGGTGAGGGTGGACTGGGAGAGCGGGGTTGGATCTTCTGATGATTTTCCCGGATTTGCTGACTGGGAAAAATATCAGGCCTGGACGAAAAAGAACCACGCGCAAAAACGCCAGCTCAGTAAGACAGTGTCGCTGCCGGATTATAACGGCCAGGATACCTGCGGCATCACGGTCCATTTCCTGCCCTGCGACGAGATTAAGGTGACCACCAGTTGCTGGTCGCCGCGAAATGCGAACTACCCGATTAAAGAACCCTTAAGGATGGAGGAGCCGAAGGTATGTCCGAAATAACCGACAAAGCACAGGTCTGGTATCCCCCGGCATTTCCGGCGCAGGGCCGTTTACCGGCGGCTGCCACGCTGGTGGGCGAAAACTGCAAAAAGCAGAACAGCCGGGAGCGGGCGTATCGTCAGGAGCTCTGTCTGGCTGCCGGACGGCGGGTGGAGCCTCCCTGCTGCAAAACGCTGCATATCAGCCTGTTTTTCGACGGCACCGGTAATAACCTGAATAACGACCTGTATCTGTCTGACCCGCCACATCCGACCAATATCGCCCGGCTGTTCAGTGCCACCATCGGCAGTGGTTATGCTGGCGGTGTCGGTGCACAACAGGCGCAGTTATTCGATATCGGGGCGGAGAACTATTTCAAATTCTATATTCCCGTCGTGGGCACGCCGTTCCCGGAAATTGATGACCTGGATTACAGCGCGTGGGGGCTGGCATTCGCCAGTAACGGGGAGGGGCGGATTAACTGGGCGCTGTTGCGTATTATTGATGTGCTGAAGTTTACCCTGACAGAGCTGTGGATGACCAATGGCGAAAGCCGCGCAGCGCTGGAAAATATGAAAACCAGCTGGGCCCATTTCGGTTTTGGCGGCAGTCATAACCGCTATGAGGAATTTACCCGGCAGCTGCGGGCGCTGAAAGCCCGGCTGAAAAACGCACTGGAGCAGCCGGAGCCGGGCAAACCGAAGTTGCTGGGTATCAAACTGTATATTTACGGCTTTTCCCGGGGAGCAGCGGCAGCGCGTGCCTTTGTCAGCTGGCTCAGTGAACTGCTGCCCCCTCCCGCAGCGGNCGAAGACAGACCCGAGCAGTGTCTGGCGGTGGAGGGGATGAAAATTCCCCTCAGCGTGGAGTTTCTTGGTCTGCTGGACACGGTGGCTTCGGTGGGAGTGGCACATATGGCCCCTCTGGCTGACGGGCATATGTCGTGGGCGGATGGCACGCTGGCGCTGCCGGATGAGACCACCTACGGCGGCCTGATTAAACGCTGTGTGCATCTGGTGTCTTCCCATGAGCAGCGCCTGTGTTTTCCGCTGGATTCCATCCGGCGGAGCAACGGGAAGTATCCGGCGAACAGCGTCGAGGTGATGTATCCGGGCATGCATTCTGATGTGGGGGGCGGGTATCAACGGGGGGATCAGGGAAAAGGGTGCGGGCAGGACGATAGTTTTTTACTTTCTCAGGTTACCTTACATGATTTATATGCAACGGCATTTGAAGCAGGTGCCCCCTTAAAAATGCCGCCAGTATCATTACCTAAAGCCTTAGAGGGCCAACAGTGGCGTTTGATGTCACCTGATATACAAGAGAAATTTGTCATTGATGTACCACTTGTAAATCGCTTCAACGCCTGGCGCGAGCACACCCTTAATCTCCCCACCCCCGACACCCCTGATGATCTACAGGCCGCCGATTACCAGCCCACTCAGGCCCCGGTATGTATTGAAGTGGCCGCCGATGCACAGATGGCCTGGATAACCGGCTGGCGCATCAACCGTTATGCGCTGAAAACGCTGTTGCAGACGCCTTTCTATCAGCGCGCCACAGACACGCAGGCCGGTCCGGAGGTCCGCAGGCAGGCCAGAATCCAGCGGGATAAGGACCAGGCTGCCGTGGAGGCCAGAAGACGTAAATCGGCCAGGCTGAAAGATTATCTCCCGGAGCCGGGTATTAAAGATTTCGACCCGGATATGGCGCAGACGCAGTTAAGGGAGGCGGCACAGGAATTTGCAGAGGATTATCACAAAGTCTTTCGCAGCCTGAACAGCGCAATGGAGGTGTTGGTGGATAAGACGCAGCAGGTGGTCTTTCTGCTGAACAGCGATGATGAGGAGACGGAGTACTTCAGAATGAAAGCGGCAGGGGAGCAAAAACACCGGGAA
>NZ_CP024636.1:3769219-3784127 GCF_009728735.1 Pantoea phytobeneficialis | reverse complement strand
GGGGAGCAAAAACACCGGGAACTGCTTGAATCTGCTGACGGGTTGCTTATGGCGTTGTTTGATGACCAGGTGCATGACTCGCGCGCCTGGTTTCTCCACGCCAGTCTGGGCAGTCGTGAACCCTGGGGCAGCTACTTCCGCTACCGGATGATTTACTTTGGCGACAAGTGCAGCAAGTCGCTGGCAGCGCTGGTGGTTGACGGGAAGGTACCGGGGATGGTCACCCAGGATGAGCCAGTCCTCCTCCGCTTCAGGGTCAAATCCGACAGGGACATTCCCCCGGCTCTGGCCGTGTACGACGTGGAGGTAGTGGACCGTCAGAGCGGAGCGCCCGTGCCGCTGCTGGCGGAGTCTGGCAGTCTGCGTCAGTTCACCCGGGAACCCGGCGTGGTGGTGGCACAACAGAGAGCGATCAACAGTGAACGGCATCTGGCCCAGGTGAAAACTGCCATCCAGAACCGCTGGTCAGAGAAAGATCAGTTAGCCAATGCGTAAAGCATTCCGGTCAGGGATAACAACATGAGAATGCCCACCGACTACCCCCCTTACCGACTGCCACAAGTGCCAAACAAACAACGTTGGCTGGCAGCAGGCATGTTATTCACCCTATGTCTCTCCAGCTCGCTGGCGCTGTTCAGCCACGGTGAGGATCGGGTCATGCCAGTTGTGCTGGCTGCAATGGCCATCCTGACATTTATCTGGCTCTGGGTGCTCCGCCAGCTGTGGTTCCGTTGTGCCAGCCATAATGCCGCTTTTTATCAGCAACAGGTTGATGTTGAACATCGCCGGTGGTGGCAACAGCATCAACAAACGATGGCTATTCAGGATATCGTGCTGTTGGGTCCGGCCGGATGCGAACCCGGGCACTGGCAACAATTGCTGCAACGTGAGCAAAGCTCTCCGAAGACGGATCATATAGCGAAAATTTTCTGCCATGACCGTGGTGACAGGGAGGTGCGTCTGGCCCGGCAGTTGGTGTCACAGTGGTGCAACCAGCGGAGTACAGGGCTGTCAGTATCGCCCTGCTGTTGTTACTGGCAAGGGAGTCATAACGCCTGGCAGGCTTTTGTGCAGGAGGCCGCCATTTTACTGCCTGAACTAATACTTCCCATGCGGCCTCAACCCTGGCAGGGAGAAGCCTCGCTCTCGTCAGCTATCCGACAAATGAGTGATGGAGATGCAGCGACAACCTTGCTGATTGGCGGATGTCACTCGCAGCCACTGGGCCATGATGCACAGCAAGCCGGTGACGCGGCGGTGCTCTGGTTGGTTGCAAAACAAGGGGCAGTACACATCACCCGGGGGGAGATCTCCCGGCAGGATGAAGATGTCGGGCTGCCAGATATGTATCTGCGCGTGTTACAGCAAAGCGCACTGACTTCCCCTCCTGACACCTGCATTCTTTTCTCTTTACCAGACAACGTCTTACCTTCTAACGGGGACTGGAGTCTGACCCATCATCTACAGGACAATAACTGGGGCGAGATGGGCGCACTGGCGTCACTGGTAGTGATGTCTTTGGCCGCCATCGGCAGTACACAACAGGATGCCCCCTGCGGCTGGATCGCTCGCGATCCCTCGGGCGGGATAAGCACAGGAATCGTGAAACCCTATGAGTAAGCAAGAAAAACTAACCTTTTTCTCAGTAAAGGCAACCGTCATCTTTATCCTTGTGGGGGCCGCTCTGCCCGGGATTGTGGGAGGGGTGCTGTGGTGGTATTTCCCGCTGGAGCGTACTACTGAGTGGCAAGCGCTTTTCAAGCTTGCGTTAAGCTGTTTGTTGCTGTGGATAGGGCTGTTGTGCCTGTGTGCGCTGGTTGTTGCTATTAGCGGGGGCGGTATTCGTGCTGCAATAAGATCGATGTCCAAAACCGAAGAAAGTAAGTCGGAGGATAAACAGCAGCCCGCGTTAGCCGCGTTACGTCACCATCTGCACACGCGTTATACCGTCTTCTGGCGCAGTAAAGTCCGTCTGTTGTTGGTCACCGGAGAAGATGACGCCATCGACATCCTGATTCCAGGGCTGAGGAAACAGCAATGGCTGGAAGGCCGACGTACCGTACTGATTTATGGCGGCGATCTGCACAGCGAAGTGGATCGCGAAAAACTGGCTGCTTTACGTATACTGCGCCCTGGCCGCCCGCTGGATGGCATCGTGCAGGTGTTGGGGCAGGATGAAATCCTGACCGCACGCCAAAGTGATACTTTCCTGCGTGCGCTGGAAAATATCAGCGCCATTTTGCGTTGGCGGCCCCCGATCTGGCTATGGCAACCGGTGCGCAGCGACAGGGCGCAAGAGGGAGTCGAACCCTTTTCCGCAGGCGTGACTTTTATCGCTGGCGCGACACCGGAAGATATTCAGCAACAACTGGAGCATCTCCAGACTTTGCTGTGCGAACGGGGAATGGCACAGGTCGTACGCAACCTCAACCATGACTGGCTGTTGCGTCTCTTACAGCAACTTAAACAAGGTGGCAGTCATCAATGGCAGCAGCACCTCACGCCCTGGTTTATGCCACAAACACCTGTGTCGTTACGTGGCCTGATGTTCAGCCTGCCGGACAACACCTCCACCGACGTTCGTCCTCATTCGCTACCGCATCCATCTCTGTGGCAGAAGATTGCCAGCGATGAGATGAAAGGCAGACGCATCGGCTTGCCCTGGCAGCAAACGCTGGTCTGGTCGCTGCTGGGGCTGATGTCGCTTTGGGGAGCCGGCATGCTGGTGTCGTTTGTGGCTAACCGCACGCAGGTGATAAATGCTGCTCAAGAGGTCAGAAAGCTGGTGGACAATCCGGCTATCAATGACGCGCAACTGATCGCTCTGCATCGCCTGCGCAATGATCTTGGCCGCCAACAACACTGGCTGGCGCAGGGACCTCCCTGGTATCAGCGCTTTCTGCTCAGTCATACGCGTGAGCTGTACGCGGCATTGCTGCCCTGGTATGGCGTGACGAGCGACCGTCTGATTCACGCACCTGCCCGCGTAGCACTTGAGGCGAGGCTGACCCGTCTGGCTGAACTGCCGCCCGATAGCCCGCTGCGCGCGTCTCTGGCGTCCTCCGGTTATAACCAATTGAAGGCCTGGTTGATGATGTCCCGCCCGGAGCGTGCCAGCGCGGATTTCTATGCGCAGACCCTGAAAGATGTGGAACCGCAACGTGAAGGGATCTCCACCAGCCTGTGGCAGAGTCTGGCGCCGGATTTATGGGGATTCTATGCCACCTCGTTGCCCTCGCACCCCCAATGGGCGATTCAGCCTGACCCGGCGCTGCTCACCCAGGTGCGACAGGTGTTACTCCAGCAAATTGGCCGCCGTAATGCGGAGAGCACGTTATATAACAATGTATTGCAGGCGATACGTCGTAACTATGCCGATGTCGATCTGGAGGATATGACGCCAGGTACCGATCCACATCGCCTGTTTACCAGTGATAAGACGGTCCCTGGTATGTTCACGCGTCAGGCATGGGAGGGGGGCGTGAAGCAGGCAATTGAGAAAGCTGCGCGGGAGCGTCGTGAGGAGATTGATTGGGTGCTGAGTGACAGCCGAAGCGCGCTGGCGCAGGATGTCTCCCCTGAGGCATTACAGGAGCGGTTGACGCAACGCTACTTCACCGATTTTGCCGCCAGTTGGTTGAATTTTCTCAACGGATTGCGCCTCAACCCGACGCACAATATCGCCGATGTAACCGATCAGCTCACCTTGATGAGTGATGTGCGCCAGTCGCCACTGATAGCGTTGATCAACACCCTCGCCTGGCAAGGGCAGACCGGACAACAGCGCGATGCGATTACCACCAGCCTGCTTAACTCTGCGAAAACGCTGATTGGCCGCAAGGCGCAGCCGGTCATCAATCAGCAACCGGTTGAACCCACCGGTCCACTGGATGCCACTTTTGGCCCACTGCTGACGTTGGTAGGACGAGGCAACGGATCGCAATTGGTGGCCGCCGACAATTCACTCAGCCTGCAAACGTACCTGACGCGTATCACTCGGGTACGACTCAGATTACAGCAGGTGGCTGCCGCATCTGATCCCCAGGAGATGTTACAGGCATTGGCCCAGACGGTTTTTCAGGGGAAAAGCATCGACCTGACCGACACCCAGCAGTACGGCAGCCTGATGGCGGCCAGTCTGGGGGAAGAGTGGAGTGGTTTTGGTCAGACGCTGTTTGTCCAGCCATTGGCTCAGGCCTGGGGGACCATTCTGCAACCTTCAGCAATCAGTTTGAACGCGCAGTGGCGTCGTGCAGTGGTGGAAAACTGGCGTAACGCATTTGATGGCCGCTACCCGTTTGCCGTCAGCAACAGCGACGCCTCACTGCCGATGCTGGCTGAGTTCATCCGGAAGGATGCCGGTCGCCTCGATAGTTTCCTGAACCATCGCCTCGCTGGGGTGTTGCAGAAAGAGGGCAGCCACTGGGTGCCAGACCGTGCCCACAGTCAGGGACTGACGTTCAACCCTGCTTTCCTGAAAACGATCAATCAGTTGCGCGAACTGGCGGATATTCTGTTCACTGACGGCACCCAGGGCATTAGCTTCGAATTACAGGGGCGCCCGGTACCTGAGGTGGTGGAGACACATCTGACGGTGGATGGGCAAAAGCTTCGCTACTTCAACCAGATGGCGGAATGGCGTGCGTTCCGTTGGCCAGGGGAAAGCTTAAAGCCTGGCACGCTGCTGAGTTGGTCAACGGTGGGTAGCGGGGGGCGTGTCTTCGGTGATTATGCGGGTACCTGGGGCTTTATTCGCTGGCTGGAGCAGGGGAAACGTCAGCAATTGGACCGCAGCCAGTGGAAGCTCAGTTTCGCCATCGCTGACAAGCGGAACCTGCAATGGATACTGCGCACCCAAATGAGCGATGGCCCGCTGGCGCTCCTGCGTTTACGAGGCTTCACCTTACCGGATGAGATTTTCAGCGTGGATGCAGAGTCTGCTGCGCAGGCGCTGACACAATATGAATAACCAGGGGACGACGCAGCATGACAGGGATTGCCGTGTTAATCAGCGCCTGCGGCGCAGAAGAATCAGCCTTACGCGCAGAAGCGCAGCAACATATCAGTGACTGGGCGCGCTGGATGGAGCCGATCGCCGATCGGTCACCCACCGGCGAGGACCCTGCGTATGACGATCATTTCCAGCAAATGCGTGAAGAGGTCAACAAGCTCTCCGGCGTTGATACGGCGTTAATCATTGCATTGGCAGAACCTTTACTGCTCTCGGTGAGTAAAGATATCCGGGTGATCACGTTTTATTTGTGGGCGCGCCTGCACCAGCAGGGAGAGCAAGGGCTGGCTGAAGGTCTGGAGTTACTGGCTGCCTCATTGCAGCAATATGGTGAACTGTTGCACCCACAGCGGCCCCGTAGCCGCCAGGGCGCATTAAGCTGGCTTGGCAGTGGCAGAATGCTGGACAGCCTCGCGCTGTGGCCGGAAGTGGATAGGGTGCGCATTCGTCGCGTTTGTGCGGGGTTGCTTCGGATACATGACCTCTTGAGCGCAGAGGAACGTCCGGTTCTCGCGCCGCTGGTTCAGGCTCTGGAGGTGCGGCTGGCGCGCAGCGGCGGGGCTGACGTATTGGTACCGCAAAACTGCCGCGAGTCGTCAGACGTTGATGCTCACCAGCACATCACTGCGTCGATCGTGGCCCCGGTCTGCTCGGGGCGTGATCTTCTCGACCAGGCCAGGTCACTGGCGCGCTATCTGCGTGACCAGCCAGAGGGCTGGCTGGCTGCACATCATCTGATGAAGAGCGTACGCTGGGACACGCTTCACCATCTGCCGCCGCTGGATGCCAGTGGTAGAACTCGTCTGTCTCCCCCCAAACCCGAACATCTGGCGCATTTGAAACGCCTCTGGTTGCAGCAAAGCTGGCAGGAACTGCTGGAGCTGACCGATTCGCTCTTCGCGCAGGGGGTCAACCATTTGTGGCTTGATGTGCAATGGTACGTCTGGGAAGCACTCAACCGGGGTAAGGCCGATTCCCGACTGGCAACCCTGGTTGAACAGGATCTCGGCGCGTTGTTACTGCGGCTACCGGGTTTGGAAGGCCTGACATTCTCCGACGGCATGCCCTTTGCCGATGAAGTGACGTTGAACTGGATTGCCCGGCAGGTGAGCAACGATGCTTCGTATCGTGAACCCGTCGCCGTGGCATGCGGCGGGGAACAGGAGGGCGACATCCTTGCGCTGGAGAGCGATGCGCTGGCGAAAGCGGATGAGGAAGGCGTGGAAGCGGCACTTAACTGGTTACAGCAGCGCCCCGGCGTCAATAGCCCACGAGCGAGGTGGTTGCTGCGCTTGCTGATGGCGAGGGTGTGTGAACAACTGGGTAAGAACGACATGGCGCTGCATCTGCTACGCGAATTGGACAGTCAGGCGGAGAACCTCACGCTGGCGCACTGGTCACCTGAGTTTATGTTCGAAGTTCGGGCCAGACGATTGAAGCTACTCCGAACCCGAGCGGCGCGCAGCGAGAACGACAAAGCCCGGCTGCAATCTGAGATGAATAGCTTACTGGCCGGGCTGATTACCATTGATCCGGCGCGTGCCGCAGTACTTTGCGGCTGATTCCCCTCCTCGACTTTTATGTGAATTCTCCATGGATAATTTAACCCTGCGTTATTACGACGCTGAAATGCGCTACTTGCTGGAAGCGGGTGAAGAGTTTGCCCGTGCTCATCCGGAGCAGGCGGCGATGCTTAACCTGGATAAAGCCGGTGCGCGCGATCCCTATGTAGAACGGCTATTTGAAGGTTTTGCCTTTTTGATGGGACGGCTACGGGAAAAGCTGGATGATGATCTGCCCGAGTTAACGGAAGGGTTGGTCAGCCTGTTGTGGCCACATTACCTGCGCACCATTCCTTCGTTATCGGTGGTGGAGTTTACCCCTGACTGGCAGATGATGAAGGAGCCAATGCGGATTGCGCGCGGTTTTGAAGTGTTATCCCGCCCGATCGGGGAGAAAGGGACGCGCTGTCGCTATACCACCACCCGCGATATTGAGCTGCTGCCGCTGGTACTGGAAAAGGTGGGACTCGTGACCGATGCCCAGGGGCGTTCCATGATCCGTCTGCGCTTCAACAGCGGCGAGCTGGCCGACTGGAGCCGGATGGATGTCAGCCAGATTCCACTTTACCTCAACGCCGATGCACCCCTGGCCTGTGCGTTGCACGAAGCGCTGACCCTGCATGTTGCCAGCATGCGCCTGCGCCTGGCAGGGGAGAACGATAGCCGGATCGTGGAGGGACACTTTAGCGCACAAGGTTTTGATCCTGATGATCGGCTGTGGCCGGGCAGTGACAGCAGCTTCAGTGGTTATCAGTTGCTGCTGGAATATTTCACCTTTCGGGAAAAATTTATGGCGGTGGCGCTGCATGGGTTGGAGCAAGCGCAACTGCCAGCCTCATTACCGTGGTTTGAGCTGGAGGTGATATTGTCCAGGCGCTGGGAGCATGACTTTGTCTTTAGCGAAAAGCATCTGCGGCTGAACACGGTGCCGGTCATCAACCTGTTTACGCTGGAATCTGATCCGCTAACGATTAACGGTTTGCAGACGGAATACCTGCTACGTCCAATGCGTGTACAGGATGGCCATACCGAAATTTATTCGGTGGATGCCGTGACCTCTTCCCTTAACCAACCCTATGTGCCCTTTACCAGCTTTCGTCATAGAGGTGGCATGCTGCGTCATACCGCCCCGGAACATTACTACCACACGCGGGTACGTCAGGGACCATCCGGCCTGCATGAAACCTGGTTGATCCTCGGTGGCGACGCTTTCGATAACCATCGCGTACCGGAGGACGAGAGCTTGTCTGTCAGCGTCACTGGCACCAATGGGCAACTGCCACGTCGGGCGATACAAAGTACGCTCCTGGATCATGCCGTGAAATCCGCCGCCGCTCAGGTACAGGTGCGCAATCTGTGTGCGCCAACGCTACCCTGCTATCCCCCCAATCGCGATCGTTTCCACTGGCGGGTACTGAGTCACCTTGGCTCCAGTTTCCTGTGGATGATGGATAACGCCGAGGTCCTGCGTGGCACGCTTGCGCTCTATGACTGGACGCACAGTGAGATGAACCGCCGCCGGCTGGAGGCCATTCTGCACGTTTGTCATCAGGAGATGACGCGATACGAGCAAGGTCATCTGCTGCGCGGTGTGCAAATTGAGATCACCCTCGACAGCGTCGGTTTTGCCGGAAGTGGTGATATCTGCCTGTTTGGTGAAATGCTCAGCCGCTTTTTTGCCTTGTATACCGATATCCATCTCTTTAACCGTCTGATTTTAATTCTGCAACCCACCGGAGAACGCCTGGAATGGGAAGAGAAACACCATCGTCGCATTCCCGGCTGATGCCGCGCTTTGAGAACGAATTGCACCGCCTGAATTTTTATCGCTTTTGCCAACTGATTGAACATCTGCATCGCGACAACCCACCGCTCGGCAGTACCAGCCATCCCGGCGATGACCCTGTTCGTCTGTTGCCTCATCCCGGCATGGGCTTTCCTGCCAGTGAACTAAAAGCGCTGGAGTATGGCGAGGGGCCACCGGTGGTGCGCACCACTTTTCTTGGGCTTTATGGTGTGGATGCGCCAATGCCTGGCGTGTATCTCGACGACATCGCACAGCGCAGTGAAGGGCACGAGGGGTTGCAGGGCTTTCTCGATATCTTTAACCACCGTGTGCTGACCCAGTTCTACCGCATCTGGCGTAAATATTCGTACCCCGCCACCTTCGAAGCAGGGGGCAAAGATGAGACATCTCAGTCGCTACTTGGGTTGATTGGCTTGGGCATTCCCGGCACCGGAAAACAGATTGCGACGCCGATTTCACGTTTTCTGGCGCTGCTGGGTGTTATGCGTCAACCCGGCAGAACAGCAGAGGGGATAGCCGCGCTGGTACGGCTGCTTGCTCCGCAGACGTCTGTTCAGGTGCAGCCGCATAGTCTGCGTCCGGTGCCGGTGAGTGAACCGAGGGGCCTCTCCGAACCGGGACTGCTGCTTGATGGCAATCTTCCCTTGGGGGATGAAGTGATGGATGTCAGCAGCCAGCTGCTGATTAATTTGCAGACTGACTGTGCCGATGAGGCACGCTGCTGGTTGCCCGATGGACTGTTATACCAGGACTTTCAGGTGATGCTGCGTGTGTATCTGGGCTGGCGTTACACCGCACGTATCAGACTGACACTCAATACATCGCTTCTGGCGCCACCCCGCCTGGGCGAGGCGTCTTTCTGGTTGGGAATGATCGGCGTGCTTGGCGTGGAGGGGGAAACCTGCCCCGCCGATATTCCAGCCACTTTCACCACCGAACTGGGCAGCTATACCGGCATGGAACCCGCCACACCAACACAAGGAAACCGACGTGTCGTCTACCATTTTACGTAATCTGGTGTTGTGCACCGCTGCATTAAATCTCACCGCCTGCGGGTTACAGCAAAACATTGTTGATAGCACCGCTTCGACTTTTAACGCGATGTTTTACAAACAGATAAAGATTCTGCATCTCGACTTTTCCGCTCGTGAAAGCCTTAACAGCGATATCCGTGAACATCATCCACTTTCTGAGCCGGTGATGGTGCGGGTTTATCAGTTAAAGGCGCGGAAAACGTTTGATAGCACTGTGTATCAGCAATTAATCCATGAGGCTGCCGAGGTGCTGCACCCAGACCTGCTGGCGGAGCGTGATGTGATTGTGACGCCCGGAGGGGATGTTGCTTTGAATATGCCTATGGAATCAGAGACGCGATTTGTCGCCATTGTCGGGCTGTTCCAACACCCCGATATGGCCAGAAACAGTTGGCGGCTGGTGCTGGAGCGTAACGATCTCGACCCGGATACACCAAGAGTGATTGAGTTGGATAGCCGGCATTTGCTGCTGCGAGCGGAGGCGAAATCATGAGTCAGCCCTCGCTCTACGAATTGCTGAAAGGGGGTTTTAACGGTGGTTTGGCGCTGCATCAGGTCAGTGAGCAGAATCAGGTGATTTTGTCCGTACTGGATAACATCCAACGTATTCTGAACACCCGTGCGGGTTCACTGGCGCATATCCCTGATTATGGCTTGCCGGATATGACACTCATTCTACAGGGCATGCCAGCAACAGCCCATCAGTTGCTCTTCACCCTGATGCAGGTACTGCTGAAATACGAGCCGCGCCTGGCAAAGATTGACGTATTCATGCTGGAACAAACGTTACCCGGCGAACTGCGTTATGTCATTGAGGCAGAACTGAAACAGGTTGGGCTGGTGCGATTTGGTACCGCGTTTATGCCGGAGGGACGTGTGCTGATCCGCCATCTGCAACAACAGCAGTTAATTGAAAACAAGGCTCTGTAACCGCAGGGCAGTGAGCAAATCTGCATAAGGACAATCAACGGATGATGACCGAACTACGGATACCAACGAGCGGCGAAAACGCCCCGATCTTCAATCACAGCCCTTATCTGCTGCGCGTCGGGAACAACAGCACCTTGCTGGATGTACTCAGCTTTACCGCCAGCGAGGCGTTGAATATGCCGTTCAGTTGGCAGATAACCTTTACCTGCTGCGACAAGTCACTAAGCCGCGAAGCGATGTTATTACAGCCAGCCTCGCTTACTTTGCAGGCCGCTCCGCCGCAACACAACTACCTGCCGTCTCTCCCTCCACAACGCGTGGTTCAGGGCGTGGTAACCGGCTTCGATGCACTTGGGGTGTCGGTCGACGAGGGGCGCTACGCCCTGACGCTGCAACCGCGGCTGGCACTGCTGTCGCGCCAGCGACAAAACGCAATCTGGCAGGATATGTCGGTACCACAAATTGTGGAATCGGTACTGCGTGATCGTCACAACATGCGCGGCCAGGATTTTCTGTTCAGCCTAAGTCGGGAATATCCGCCGCGTGAGCAGGTGATGCAGTATGACGAAGATGACCTGCGTTTTATCACCCGTCTGCTGACAGAGGTGGGGATCTGGTTTCGCTTCAGCACCGATACGCGGCTGAATATCGATGTGGTGGAGTTTTACGACAGTTCCCAGGGTTACGTGCGTGGTCTGACGTTGCCCGCATTGTTGCCATCCGGGCAGCATGATGGGGGAATGGAGGCTATATGGGGATTGCAGAGCCACTATCAGGTGGTTGAGAAGTGCGTCATCACCCGTGACTATAACTACCGCGACGCCGGCGCCGATATGGATGCGCAGGCGGAGGTGACGGGCAGCGACCCCACCACCTGTGGCGAGGCGTATCACTGGGGGGATAACTATCTGCGAGTCGGAAAGGTGGAGAGCGCCACGCCGGAGACAGAAAGCGGTGCTTTCTACGCCCGGTTGCAGCACGAGCGTTATCTGAACCGACAGACGCAACTGAGTGCGATTTCCAATTGTGCGGCGCTGCTGCCGGGAACGGTGCTACGGGTGAGCGAGGGAAGTGGCGCACCGCAGACCTTCAGCCAGGGCATGGTGATAACTGCGATGAGCAGCAGCGCCGCGCGGGACCGGGCTTTGGTGAGCACGCTGAGCGGCATACCGGCGGAGGCGGTCTACAGTTTCCGTCCGGACAGGATCGCACGTCCGGTGATGGCAGGAACGCTACCGGCGCGTATCACCAGCACTGACAGCAGCGATAACTACGGGCATATTGACCGCGATGGACGTTACCGGGTGCATTTGTTGTTTGATCGTGCGGAGTGGGAAAGCGGCTTTGAAAGCCTGTGGGTGCGGCAGTCCCGACCTTACGCCGGAGCAACCTACGGCCTGCACCTGCCGCTACTGGCAGGAACGGAAGTGGCGATCGGTTTTGAACACGGCAATCCAGACCGACCTTATATCGCTGGCGTGTTGCACGATTCATTGCGACCGGATCCGGTCACCATTCGCAACTACAAACGCAATGTGTTGCGCACCCCGGCGAATAACAAGCTGCGGCTGGATGACACCCGGGGACAGGAGCACATCAAGCTGAGTACCGAATACGGTGGCAAAAGTCAGCTGAATCTTGGGCATTTGGTGGACAGTGAACGCCAGTCGCGCGGTGAAGGATTTGAGCTGCGCACCGACAGTTGGGGGGCCATCCGGGCGCAGAAGGGGTTATATCTTAGCGCTGATGCGCAGCCCCTGGCACAGGGGAAGTCGTTAGAAATGGCGCAACCGGTCAGCTTGCTGAAAGGGGCCGTCAATCAACTCTCCGAGTGGGGGCGGCTCACTCAAACCCATCATAACTTTTCACCGGATAGTGCGGCGCTGAAAGCTTACCTGGCGAGTGCCAGTCAATTGCATGAGCCGGCAATGTTGCTAAGCGCACCGAAAGGGATTGGTGCAGTGACATCCGCTGGGCTGGTACTTACCAGCGGTGAGGGGCTGTATCTCCAAAGTCTTGGAGAGGTGAATATCGCCACGGCGCAACGGATATCAGCCAATGCTACTCAGGGAATATCACTACTGGCACAGCAGGAGGGAATGCGGCTGGTCTCTGCAAAAGGCCCGCTGGCAGTAGAATCACATGGCGATACGCTTACCATAACATCGTTGAAGGATATAACGGTGCAGTCAACGCAGGGGCATCTGCAACTGCTGGCTAAAAACGGTATCACACTCGGTTGTGGTGGCGCATATATCCACCTCTCTCCCGAGGGACAAATTGAAATCCACGGGCCGGGGCGATTAAGTCTTAAAGGACAGCATAATTTGGATAACCCTGCCAGCCAGCAATTTCCCTTGCAGGAATTACCCGCATCGGTCTGTGAGGAGTGTCTGAAAAAAGCACGGTTGCTGGCGCAGGGATTTGTTCCGCGTTAATAAAATGCGGAGGTATATAAATGGAATGGATTTCCTCACTGGAAGATGACTGTCGTCAGGTTGGTGTTGAATATATTTATATGATATTTGACCAGGCCGCTGTCGATTTTTCTATTATTCCAATTCTGAATGGTTTTCCCATTGAATGGCATTCGTTATGGCAGGGACTTCCGGAGGAAAGTTCGGTAAGGCAAGCACCACTGTTAATTCGTTTTGAATTAAATAATCGATCGCAACGTTTGTGGCTGGATGATCTCTGTGGCGAAGTGGCAACAAAATCTGCCGTGCTGATGTTCTGTTCGCTCTGGCCGACACCTACGCTGGCAGGCTGGCTGCAAAAGTGCACGGATGGTCGCCATGAGGGGCGACCGGGTCTGCTGCGTTTCTACGATCCCCGACTATTTCCCCTACTTGCCGGGGGATTGCTGAACGATGAGCAGCGGCAACAGTTGCACCGCCCGGTGCTTTTCTGGAGCTGGCTGGACAGAGATGGTGCGCCGCAACGGCTGGTGGGTGATGGTTCTCCGCCAGTTTGCGGCGAGGACGTGAAATCTATCGACCTCAGCGATCAACAACTGGAATATCTGATGTGCGTGTGCGATGCCAATATTCTGTTGGCACAGCAGCCACTCGCCATCCCCTCTTTTATCTCTGCGGAAACTTTATTTCAGATTTGTTATCGCGGCATGCAGGAAGCCACCGATAAAGGATTAATCATGGATGATGAACGCGATGCTTGGGTGTGCGGGAAAATATCTGAATATATTACCGAGAAATTATCCTGCTGAAAGGAATTCCGCATGAAAAAAATACATTTTGTACGGGTTTTATCTGTGCTGTTGATTACGGAATTTTTTCCTTTGAGGGTAAATGCCGGTGGTGGGGTTATTGAGGCGATTAATCATACCCACTGGGCGATTAATCGCTTCAGCGTTAATGGTCAGTCCGGCATCGATATTATCGGCCCGTATCAGGGCGGCGGGGGTGGCTGTTGTTTTAGCGTGCCGGAAAAATGGCAGCCGGGGATGACGGTGAGGGTGGACTGGGAGACCGGGGTTGGCGATATGGAGGGATTTCCGGGATTCGGAGACGATGCGAAATATCTGGCCTGGGAGAAGAAAATGAAGGCCCTGAGCCGCCAGCATACCAGGACGGTGCCGCTGCCGGATTATAACGGCCAGGATACCTGCGGCATCACCATCCATTTCCTGCCCTGCGACGAGATTAAAGTAACCTCCAGTTGTTTCACCTATGGCAGCCCGTCTTACCCCATCAAAGAGCCTATCAGGATGGAGGAGCCGAAAGTATGTCCGAACTAATCCGTCGTATTTCTTATGCCGTTTTTTTAGCCGGCATGGTGTTTTTGTCGATCTTTATGCCATCAAAGGCCGGGGCCGGGGTGATTAAAGCGATTAATCACACCCACTGGGCGATTAACCGTTTCAGCGTTAATGGTCAGTCCGGCATCGATATTATCGGCCCGTATCAGGGTGGCGGGGGAGGCTGTTGTTTTAGCGTGCCGGAGAAATGGCAGCCGGGGATGACGGTAAAGGTGGACTGGGAAACCGGGGTGGGTATTTCGATGGATTTTCCGGGTTATGAGAATCGACAAAGATATTTGGAGTGGAAAAAAAATATTGATTCTCAAAAAAAACAGCACAGTAAGACAGTGCCGCTGCCGGATTATAACGGCCAGGATACCTGCGGTATCACCATCCATTTCCTGCCCTGCGACGAGATTAAGGTGACCACCAGTTGCTGGTCGCCGCGTAATGCGAACTACCCGATTAAAGAACCCTTAAGGATGGAGGAGCCAAAAGTATGTCCGAAATAACCGGCAAAGCACAGGTCTGGTATCCCCCGGCATTTCCGGCGCAGGGCCGTTTACCGGCGGCTGCCACACTTGTGGGTGAAAACTGCAAAAAGCAGAACAGCCGGGAGCGGGCGTATCGTCAGGAGCTCTGTCTGGCTGCCGGACGGCGGGTGGAGCCTCCCTGCTGCAAAACGCTGCATATCAGCCTGTTTTTCGACGGCACCGGTAATAACCTGAATAACGACCTGTATCTGTCTGACCCGCCACATCCGACCAATATCGCCCGGCTGTTCAGTGCCACCATCGGCAGTGG
>NZ_CP024636.1:3664930-3769119 GCF_009728735.1 Pantoea phytobeneficialis | reverse complement strand
ACGACTTCTCCGCCTGAGGTCACGGCGGTCAGTGAGCCGTCTTCATATTGCCTGCGCCACTTGAAGATCTGATTAGCATTGATACCGTGCAGTCGTGCGACGTGAGACACGGTCATGCCCGGTTCCATAGTCTGCTGAATAATGGCAATTTTTTCCTGCGGAGTACGACGCCGACGTCGCTCAGGTCCTGATAACACTTCAACCATCTTATTATTCTGACTGGTGTTAAACATAGTTCCAAGACTACCTCTTATTTTAAGAGAGGCGAAGTGTCTGGTGATCTAAGGGGCTAATCTATCGTAACTGCCATATGTGAGTGTTCAAGGTTCAGTGATGGGAGACACATAGGAACACATACCCACTTCTAAATTTAAATTTTCAATAATTGACTTATAAACCAACAGACAAAAACTAATGAGGTGCAAATATGTCTCAATCACATCATTTTGGTTATGGTAAATTCACTAAAGAACTTTGGATAGCAGGAAAAAAAATCTTCCCCAAAGTTGTTGAAGTTGATGTAGAGTTTGAGACTGATGTTCAATGGGACTGGCTTATTGCTGATATTAATGGAAATATAATTAAAACAGTCACCGGAGGCAAGGCATCCTGGTCAAGCCTTCACCTTGCATCTCATGGACTTTATGGTGACTATAGCATTGGTTTTAAGAGTGATATCTCTGCTGTCAAAAGCATCAAACAGGGTGATGTTCAGTACGGATAGCACAATTTTTTATTAGTGGGGTAACGGTTAGCCCGGAACCTCACTAATATAAAAAATTTAAAATAAAACTTCACTTTTATATTTTTTACGTCATTATTAATGCCAAGAAAAATCATCTCAATGATATCATCCAAAGCATAAAACCTAATCAACACCCGCTCAAAAAACAAAGTCCATTGCTATTACAACCTTACCTACCGCAGTCACCTCATCAACACCACAAGAAAAAGTATTTCCTTTATTTGTCACGCTAATCCTTCTACCAGGAAGAAGTGTTATATTATAGATGTCATATTTATCATCAACACCAAGTAACCATCGGCCGTTGCTTATACCAGCCACGCTCATATCGACAATCCAGGCACCTGTGTTACTCGAAATAAAAATAGGTTCACTGATTGTGTGGGCGATAAAACTTAAATTGATTTCCCAGTATCCGGCATCTTGCAAGATTCCAGCGACTAAGTTTTTACGCGGAATTGAAGAGCTAACGCTTAGTTGAGCGTTCTCTTTTTGTTGTAACCCCTTCCCTGTTGCTAACCATTGCAGGGAAACCCCGGTATCAAGTGCGCAAGTTACAACGACCTCACCGGGAAAATGATTTCTGCGCACCCAAGTGCTTACAGTACCTGATGAAATACCTAACAGCTCACAAAGCTGCTTTTGCATCGTAAAGCCATAAGCATCCATGATACGACGTAACACTGGCTTACCGCCGTTAGAGATAATCTGTTTGTAAAGATCACCTCCTACTAACTGACCAACGCCAGCATAGTTTGCATTTGCAAGCTCACCAGTCACCAACCATCGAAGATCGACGCCGGTATCCAACGCACATTTGATAATGGCATTGCCTGGAACGCTGTCTCTTTGTGTCCAACCGCTGATATTGTTTGGCGGGATTTCAAGCGCGGATGCAAGATCTTTTTGAGTATTAACCCCATAAGAAGACATGAGTCTTTCGAGAATCTGAGCACTACCGCCCTTCTCTTCAATCATAAAAACACCAATAAGTGATAAATAATCATTTACCAAATCGTCTTTACGATCTAAAGTGCATTCACACCACATGAAACACCGTAGAACAAAACGACCACAAGGAGATACTGCGTTATGCATACTGAAAATGCAAACAGTCAGAACGCATTTGACTTAGTGCAATCTCAAGATTTTATTGCCAATGTTGCCGCCATTTTAATGCCAGCAATCAGCGAAGCGGTTAACGACGCTGTAAACAAAGCTGTCACGCTGGCAACATCCCCGACAATGTCCAAGCATGACTTCGCCACCGCAAACCGTATCAGCCTGTCTGTGCTAGAGAAATGGATCGCAAACGGTGTTGTCCTGCTGGCACCCACCCCATCCTTCACCTATACGCAAAACCGCACCAACCGTAAGACCGGTAAAGTAGTAGAAACCACCATGACCAAACATGGAAATCCGCTTATCAATGTTGCTGCCTGGCGCGAAAAGAATCGCCAACAAGCAATCAAATGTCGCTACATCAAACCCTAATTTGATTTTGCAAGTTGAGAGGGATTTGAACATGTTTGATTTCAAGGTTTCTACCCATGCGCACTATGACGATGCCTGTCGTAAATTCGCCTTAGCGCACAACATGGAAGACATTGCAAATAAAGCCGGGATGCGCGCTCAAACGCTGCGTAACAAGCTCAACCCGGATCAGCCGCATCAGCTCACAGTAACAGAGGTTCTTACTCTTACCGACGTAACTGAGGATGCAACGCTTGTCGATGGGCTGCTGGCACAAATTCAGTGCCTGCCATGCGTTCCAATCAACGAAGTCGCAAATGAAAAGTTACCCCTGTATGTCATGAAAGCAACCGCAGAAGTGGGCCAGTTAGCCGCTGGCGCAATTTCTACAGAGCCTATGACCGCCAGCAGTAAACGCGGTTTGCTGCAAAACGTTAATAGCGGTATCCGCTGCTTAACACTGGCAGCAATCGCGGTGCAGGCACGAATTCAGGCTAACCCAGCGTTGTCCTCTACTGTCGATGCTATCAGCGGTATCGGTGCATCACTCGGCATGAGTTGAGGTGTATTCATGATCTCGATGGCAGCAAGGCTTAAACGCCAAAGCCCATCCATGTCTTACGGGCACGGCTGGATCATGGGAGAAGATGGTAAACGCTGGAATCCAGCAGCGCCGTCATCATCTGGAGCAAAGTCTCAGGCATTACCAAAGAGAGGCAAATCATGGCTATCGAAGGCGATTCCATGCTGGTCGAACTGACAGCCGGTCAACGCGTTGCCGCGCTTAATCATGTTGCTCTGCTTCGCGCACAACTGATGGGCGGTAATTGCGAAAACGATGTGGCGCGTTTTATTGCTGAAATGCGAGATGTGACTGACAGCAATTATCAGGATAACAAACGTGCGTTAAGCGCCATCTTTTTCCTGGCGAATATCGGCAAAGACAGGCACTCAGCCGATTTCACTGATCTCACTACCGATGAAAGAAACGCGCTCATTCGCGCAATGAACCACCTGAAAGCCGTTGTGAGTTTATTCCCTAAACGAATGACGCTTTCTAATTAAATAACCCAAAGCACTTAATTGGCGTAAACCCGCCGGTATTCGCTTTGCCTGAAGAAAGGAAAATTACATGCTGAATAAATTTACTAAGTCCAGTAAACCAGCTTCATATATTGAACTTGATATGATGCTGAATGACGCACGCCGCGAAGAACGCCGCGGTCGTGCTGACCTTATGGTCTCCCGCCTTAACATCTTGGCCTCAAAAATTCGCCGGGATGAACTTACCCACGTCGAGGCCGCAGAGCTTCTTTATCAGGAAGCAGAAAAGCTACAGGCACAAATTGAGGAGGCGCATTAATGGCTGACTCAATGGACATCGTGCAGCAGCGCACCGACGAAATGCTGGCTCGCAACATCGCGATTATCGTAAATCGCGGTCCCGCTGTAAGCGCCTCATTTTGTGAAGACTGTGAAGCCCCAATTCCTGAAAAGCGCCGCCGCGCTTATCTGGGCGTCACTCGTTGTATTTCCTGCCAGGAGATTGAGGAACAGCGTAACAAACACCTGATGGGTAATTCCTGATGCATCAGGAATTCGCTTACCCGTGGAATGCTCCACGGGAAGCCATTGCCAGCCCTTATCCTACGTATGAGCAAATACACAGCCGCAGTCAGTTGATTGCGGCTTTAGCACATGCGCAGGAGCTGCTCGAACAGCAGCCGAAGCTGATCCAACTCGATGTTAAACGTCGTGCCAGCGAGCTGGAGAAAGCACAGGGAACAGCCCGCGCCAATGCGTACTTAACAAAAACTTTTGTTGAGCGCACATTGCCGCGTGTTGAATGCGTAAACGCAAAGTACCAACTCGACGAAATGAAGACAGCCACCTTTAACCTGCTGGCCGAAAATGCCGGAGAAAGAGCGGGTGCAGCACGCGCTGGCGGTGGGCTGTGGGAATTGATGAAGCGCTTTAACCGTCTGCCTGATATGGCGCGTGCTGATGTTGATCTGCTGGCTGGTGACGTGGCTAATTTTATTATGGCCGAACTGGTACAGACTCATAGCCAGGGTAGCGACGAGACAGATTACAAATACACGCATCGCGTTTATATGACCGCCGCGACCATCACCCGCGAACTGAATCAGACACCGCCGCTGTGGGATAAAGTCACATCACGTTTATTTGACCCGGAAGAAGTTACCCCGGCCATCATGCGCATGAAGACTGAAAAATGGTGGAAAGGCCGACTGCGTCGTGTTGCGTCTGCCTGGCGCGAGCACTTGCAGATCGCACTCGCTAACGTCAGCAAAAAGCACACCCCATATGCCAGCAATATGACGGTTGCGGAATGGCGTGAGCAGAAACGCCGCACGCGCGAATTTCTCAAAGGAATGGAGTTAGAAGACGATGAAGGCAACCGAATTAGCCTGATTGAGAAATACGACGGCAGTGTGGCTAATCCCGCTATTCGCCGCTGCGAGTTGATGACGCGTATCCGGGGCTTTGAAAATATCTGCAACGAGATGGGCTTTATCGGCGAGTTCTATACCCTCACCGCACCAGCCCGTTACCACGCCACTATTAAGACCGGCCATCGTAATCGTAAATGGAACGGAGCCAGCCCGACGGATACGCAACGCTACCTCTGCAACCTCTGGCAGAAAATCCGCGCAAAGCTGCATCGTGAAGAAATCCGTATCTTTGGCATACGTGTTGCTGAACCTCATCATGATGCGACCCCTCACTGGCATATGCTGATGTTTATGCTTCCTGAAAATGTCGATCGCGTGCGTGAAGTTATGAGCGATTACGCCTGGCAGGAAGATAACAAAGAGCTGAAAAGCGAAAAGGCTCGCAGAGCGCGTTTTCACGCCGAAGCTATCGACCCGGAGAAAGGCAGCGCCACCGGATACGTGGCGAAATACATCTCTAAAAATATCGACGGCTATGCACTCGATGGCGAGCTGGACGATGAAAGCGGCAAAGAGCTTAAAGAGACAGCGTCAGCCGTTTCCGCCTGGGCGGCACGCTGGCACATCCGCCAGTTTCAGTTTGTGGGTGGCGCGCCGGTAACGGTTTATCGCGAGCTGCGCCGCATGGCTGACAGCGAAACCGCTAACGGTCTGAGTGTTGAATTTGCTGCTGCGCACGATGCAGCCGATGCTGGTGATTGGGCTGGCTATGTCAACGCTCAGGGCGGGCCGTTCGTCCGTCGTGATGATTTAGCAGTGCGCACCTGGTATCAGCCGAGCGATGACGTAAACGAATACGGCGAGGAAACCGTGCGTATCAAAGGCGTTTTTGCAACTGAAGTTGGTGCAGACACGCCAATCTTAACCCGTCTGGCGCAATGGAAGATCGTCCCCAAACGTGCCGTTGATTTGGCCGTTGACCTTCAGGGCGCGTCTGCGCCCTCTCGGAGTTCTGTCAATAACTGTACGGAGCCTTCACTTGATGAGTTCCCTGTTGATTTCTCACGACCGCCAACCAGGGCTGAGAGAAAGCGGATTCTGAAAAGATTGTACGAAAGTGCACCAGTAAAACCGCCAAAGCCTCGACCTGCTCCGGTAAACGGTCGCTATCGGGAACAACGCGAGAAGTTAAAAGAGACTTTTTATGATGTCTCACGGCTGACTCTGTCCGAGGGGGAAGCCACACGCATGATGATGGGACACAGACTCAAGGTTGGTGATCAGGTTTTCTGGAGTGGAACCAGTGGTCATCTGTTCCGCGACAGGAGAAAAGCCTCAACTGCCCTGCAACGATTCCAGGCATTGGCCGCGTGCCATCAAAATGGTAGTGATGTTCAATAAACAACCGTTCGGACATTTCTGAGTGATACGATTCTTTACGGTTCCTTAACGGCATGATACTGTTTATACATACAGTATATTTTAAAGGTAAGGAGTTAACGCGCTGATGGACATCGATAATCTGAGCGAGACAGTGGCAAGAATCCAGTTTATTGCCGACGTCTCACTGATTGCACACTGCAAGGAAGATGAATTAAAAATGGCACTGTCGATGATTAGCGATATGGCCGGAACCATTGATACATCGTCTTTCCAGGACGCTATCTTCTTCCAGGCAGATTGATGCCTGCCGTATAACTCCCCAAGCCTGAGCCGCCGTTTTGGCGGCTTTTTTGATGGTGCAGTAGAACGCATGTGCGTGCATGAGATTGCATGATCCGAACAGGATCGCTAATCGTCCCTGCCCTCATGGCTGGCGCGGTTTTGGGTGGAACATGCATATGCATGAAAAGCGGTGCACAAAGCGGGCAGGCGTGGCGGGGAAAGCATTGCGCGCCAATGACAATTCATTTCAATAATATATTCTTGATTTTGCTGAGTTGCAGGTTTAAATTATTAAAATTGGTTGTACAAAATGTAATTCCAACTAAACCATTTCGCGAAATTAAGAAACTTACGGGCATGAATATGTTGATAGACAACAAAAATATTTTAGAAATCATAAACGATCCTTTTCATGCGGAAATATTTAATGAAATAATAAACGCACCATTCAATCAGGGTTTTACTGTTAAAGATGATAAATACAAATTTGGTTTTTCTACACATCCCGGCCTAGTTAGGAAGCGTAATGAAGATAGATTAGCCTTATGCATTGTTAATTTCACGAATAAAGAATATTATTTTTGCGCCATTTTGTGTGACGGTGTCGGGGGAACTGAGTTTGGGGATATTGCGGCATCGATAGCAATAAGTTCTATTCTTACTAAACTTAGCAAAAACCATAGCAAAACGCCTCTCAAAGAACAGCTGACTACAATTATTCAGGAAACAGATAACCTTATCAGAAAAATTTTATCAGGCAGAGGAAGCACAACGTTAAGCTTATTTCTTGCTTCCTCTACCGGGGATATTATTTCCATAAACATTGGGGATAGTAGAGTTTTTTCATGGCAACCTATAACAAAACAACTCAAACAAGTAAGTATAGATGACACATTAGAAAATGAATTAGCTCATCTCAAATTAAAAGATGCATCGGCCTTAAGAGAAATGAAATTAGGTGGGACATTGAGTCAAGCCTTGGGCGAAAAAAACAGATCTGAATATGATCTAAACTTCAATTTTTACCATAAAGAGAACTTTCCAGAGGGCGTTATTCTAGCTAGTGATGGCGCATGGAAAGAATCGGAAAGTGCCTTTAAAAAAATAATAATCAACTCCCCAAATCATGAAGTTGCCAGGAGAGTTGTTGTGTCATCAACTTGGCTTGGCGGTGGTGACAACACATCAATAATAACCATTCCATCACTAATTACGTTACAACAAGAAATTGAATCCAGCAGATTGAGTGTTTATTCCAATACTCTTTCTTTATGGTGTGGCGATTTCAAAGCCAAATTCATATCACCAGTAACAGTTCCCTCCAATGAAGCAAAAAAAGCCAATTATAAAAAATCGAACAAAAAGATTACAACACCTACCACGAAGAAAAATATCAATGAAAAAAACTTGAACATACAAGAAGAGATAATAATTGAGGAATTCAATCTTGATAATAAACATAAAAATGACCACTAAACATATCACACCCAAGAAGGATTGAAAATTGAACAGGTATGAGCTTATCAAAGGACAGACTTTTTCTGGTGGTTTTGGTAATCTTCAGTTAGTCAAAGATACCTACTTGGATAGAGAAGTCCTTTTTAAAAGAATGAGCAATCCTCAGGATAATGATCAATTAATAAATGAAATACAAGCGTTATCTAAAGCCAGATCGCGACATGTGATTGAAATATACGACTTAATTAGAAACCCACAATCAGGATTGCTTGAAGGTATAATTATAGAGTTCCTAAAAGGTCGAGATTATTTAAATTACCACAATGAAACACCTTTCGACTCTTATTCCTTCCTGATAATTTTATATCAAATTAGCCATGCTTTGTATGACCTACATAATTCCGGAATAGTGCATCGCGACCTAAAGCTTGAAAACATAAAGTCTTCTGAAACGGGCGTTTTAAAACTCTATGATTTTGGATTATCATCTACAAACGAAGATTATTATACAAAATCGAATAGAGGGACAATCATATACGCTGCTCCAGAGTTATATGTTAGCAATGCCAAAATCACAACTGAGATGGACATCTACGCCTTTGGGATTTGTGCTTGGAATTTAGTTACTACCACTCGTAACTTCAGCCCGGCATTACTTGAAAAACCACCTATGAGATCTAAACCATACACTACAATTGGTAGATTACTCACGGGCAAAGTAAATGATGAAATAATAAACACGATTGATTCTTGTTTAAATTCAAACCCTAGTTTAAGACCCAGCTCAAAAAGATTAACAGAAACATTCTACAAACATTTGTTATATAATAAACACAAAGGTTTGTTTGTGGAAAAGAACAGCAGTATTTATGAGCTATCTCATTCAAAAACCGGTGTTCGTATAAAACTCAGTCATGGTGAAATAATAGTTAATTATGATGGTTTTGACTTTATAATTAGCGCCGTTTCTGGAGAAGTTTATATAAATAACACACCTGCCCAGATTGGGGACTGCCTCCCTAATGCTTGCCTGATTACTTTTGGACGCCCGGAATTTGGTTCTGGCCGCAGGTTCGTCACTTTCTTATCATCACATCCGGAACTAGTTATATGATAAGCACAAAATTTAATAATGGTGCAGTTTTAATTGACAGATATGTCATAATCGAATACATCGCCGCTGGTGGGATGCAGGAGGTTTATTACTGTCATGATAAAGTTCTAGATAGATTCGTTGTTTTAAAAACACCAAAACAAGGTATAAGCGACCGTCGATTCAGACGCGGAGCAGAAATGGGAGCTAAGATTCATCATTCTAATGTTGCCTCAACACTGGATTACTATGAAGATGATCATTTGACATTTATGATTGAAGAGTTCATAGACGGAATGGATTTAGGAAAAAAATTAGAACAACACTTTTATTACCTTGACCCACACCTTGCTTCGCATGTAATTAAGAACCTTACTAAATCGCTCGTTGAAGCGCATAGCAATGGTATATGTCACCGAGACTTAAAACCCAGTAACATAATGGTATCAAATGACTTTAATCTATCCAAAGTCAAACTTACTGATTTTGGGATCTCTAAACTTGCAGAAAATGAGATCGCAAAAGAGATAGAGCTTTTTGAAAAAGATAATAACACCCTGACAACATCTCAAACATTGCTTGGCGCTGTCCCATATATGGCTCCAGAATGTTGGGATGATTGGAAAAATGCTGGCAAACCTATGGACATCTGGGCCCTAGGCTGCATTGCATATCACTTGGTGAGTGGAACCCCACCGTTTGGTACTGGCCGTCGAGCTATCAGAGATGTAGCGAGATATCAGGATGGTGCATTTACATTAACTAAACCGGCAACCTTTGGAAAACATAAATCAGTTGAAGCTCTTGAGGATGAAATATGGAATTTAATAAAAGAGTGTTTGAGAGCTGATCCCAAAGCACGGCCAACCGCAGACAATATTTTAACCAGCTTCAATGAAATATGCTATTCCAATGACACCAGAAGCAATGGCGTCATATTATCATATGGCGTGCCATTTGAATCCACTGGTTTCATAAGAGATGTAAAAACAAATGAAGAATGGTTCTATCATTCTTCGGAGGTATATGGAAAGTCATCATTCGATATTGGTGAGGAAGTTTGTTTCAATACTTTCCCAGGACATCCTCGCGGAAGATGCGCAACCATCCTGATATTAAAAAGCTAATGAGTATTCAGATAACCTAAAGCAATAAATGCTTTAGGTTATCTGTCAGAATGTATACTCTTTGAACTTTATAGCTTCCAAGTTCAGCTTGTAATTAATTTCCTTAAACCTTTCTTGCAAAGGAGTAAGCTCATTCCTAACAAACACCTGCGCCGCCTTAACCGCATCACCAAACCCACCCGAATTATCCGGGATGATACCCATCATCTGCGGCGGCACACGATGCGCACTCAACAAATCATCTCGACTCGCTTTCTTGATATTGAAAAAATCATCCCGTGTTGCCACCTCACTCAGCGGCAAAATTTTGATTCCATCCGGCTTGCCGTTAGGCGCATACATAAACAGATTCCGAAAATTGCCTAAGCCTTTTGTATCACGCATCGCCTGACGCATACGGTCGATATCGCTGCTGCTCTGCGCCGCGTCGGTCATGTACAGGATGTAACCGGCGTGCGCGCCGTTCTGGTAATACTTGCGGCGGAAGAGCGTGGCCGACTCATTCAGCCAGGCGGAGTTAAGCGCGCTGAGATATTCCGGCAGGCCGTACAGCTCCTGATTGATATCCGGCTCGATAAGGTGAAACACCTGCCCGGCTTCAAACTGGTGTGCGTCCTTCCATTCGTTAATAAACCAGTAGACTCCATCTTCAACCCCGCGTCGCGTATATTTGGCCGGAGAGGTTTCCAGTCGCAGTGGCTGGCCGAGCGCGTTGCGGCGCAGTTCGGCAAAGGCATTACCAAACACCAGATAATCAAGCGCAAACTTGCTGAATTCCTGCTGACTCAACAGCGGATGCGGGATAAAAGTTGAGGCAAGAATGTTGCGCTTCACATACAGCGGTGAGCTGTGATGCACCGCCGAGCGCAGGCTTTTCGCCAGCCCGTGAAAGCTGACCGGCGGCTCATACCAGCGGCCGTTATGGATGCATTCGGCATAATCCAGAATGTCGCGCTTATCCATCACCGGCGTGGGATCGCCAAAGGTGAACGCCTCAACCGGCTGCGATGCAACCGGTGCGGCGTGGGCGGGTGCGGTAAATGCCTTGCGGCCTTTGCGTTTGCTCATCAGTAAAATTCCATGAAAGAAGGATTTACGCCGCCGCTGGCTGCGGTAAGCGGTTCGTTTAGCAGTGCGTGCATGATGGCCCAGGCGACGTCGGCGTGGCTGGCGTCTTCGCTGCGGCTGGCCTCGTAGGTAGAACGGTTGCCGCTGGCGGTCATGGTTTTGCGGATAGCCATAAAGGATTGGGTGATGTCGGTCTGTCCCGCGTCGTATTCCAGTCGCCCGTTGCTGATGGTGTCTTTCGCCTTCAGCACCATTGCGGTTTTCACCTCGGGGGTGTAACGGATTTCCCTTGCGGCCGGGTAGAACTGGCGGACCAGCTGAAACACACCCTGGCCGATGCCGGTCGCATCAATGCCGATGTATTCAACGGTGTATTTTTCCGTCAGCTCCTTAATCGACTGCGCCTGCGCGGCAAAGTCCATGCCGCGCCACTGGTGGCGCTCCAGCACGCGGAATTTGCCACCGGCAACCAGCGGTGGCGCGATAACGGCACAGCCTGCGCTGTCGCCGGTGTGCGAGGGATCGTACCCAATCCACACCGGGCGGTAGTCGAACGGGCGCAGCGCATACGGGTTAAAGTCGGTCCACTCCTCCAGGCTGTCCACCATGCAGCCCTGCAACTCGGCGAACGGAAACACGCTGGCCTCGTCGTCGACAAATTCACACATCAGCAGGTTCTGATACTCAGCCGGGCTGTATTCGAGTTGCAGCTGGTCGATGTCGAACAGGTTGCAGCCGCCCGTCAGTGCATCCTCAACCGTGACAATCTGCCGCCACTGGCCGTC
Organism: Pantoea phytobeneficialis; assembly: GCF_009728735.1. NCBI lineage: Bacteria > Pseudomonadati > Pseudomonadota > Gammaproteobacteria > Enterobacterales > Erwiniaceae > Pantoea > Pantoea phytobeneficialis. Next base: position 3,757,288 of record NZ_CP024636.1, on the reverse strand, counting down.
ACCGCACAGCGCGCCTTTCGCCAGGTGCGAATGTGACAGGTCAATTTCAATGCGGTCATCTTTGTTGCGGCGTCCCTTATTGAACAGCTCCCCGGACCAGAACGGGTACGCGCTGTGCGACAGGCTCGACGGAGTGGAGAAATACGTCGTGCGCCATTTCTTGTGCAGCGACATGCCGCTGGCAACTTTGCGCAGTTCCTGGAATTTCGGTATCCAGAAATATTCATCCAGGTACAGATTGCCGGTGTAGCTCTGTGCGGTGCGCACGTTGGTGCCGAGAAAAATCAGGCGGGCACTGTTCGGCAGCACAATCGGATCGCCTTTCAGGTCCACATCCACCGAGCGGGCAAAATCGATGATGTAGTTTTTGAAGACGTGCGCCTGCGCCTTGCTGGCTGACAGGAAAATCTGGTTGCGACCGGTAGTCAGCGCATCAAGCAATGCCTCGCGGGCAAAGTAGAACGTTGCACCAATCTGGCGGGATTTGAGGATGTTGCGGATACGGTGCGCCAGCCCGGCTTTATGCCAGTTGAGCTGGTACTCAAAGCAGCCATCTATAAACAGGCCGGTCAGTTTGTCGGTCTGCTCGTCGCTGAAAATATTCTTGATAACCGGCTGACGTTCGCCCCGGTTGCGGTTGCGCACGTTCGGATTAAGATCCGCCTCGTTACCGCTGCCCCGGTAACGTTCAACGCGGGCCAGCCGTTCAATCTGTCGCCCGAGCAGGTCTATCTCTTTGTAATCCCTTCCTTCCTTCACGTCTTTGAGGATGAGCTGAGTCAGCCGCGCCTCAAGACTGAATTCCACGCGGCTGATGGGCGCAACATCTTCCCAGGCGTCGCGGAGTTTCCAGCTCTGCACGGTTGGTGTTTTCTGTCCGAGCGTCTCCGCTATCTGGCGCACGGAATACCCCTGCCAGTAAAGCAGTGCGGCCTGACGGCGCGGATCGCTGATGGTGGTGCCGGGTGTCATGTTCATGCCGCTAAGGCTACCGGCGGCAAAATGGGCGCGCCTGCCCTCACTGTCTGCTGGTCGGTGAGCGGGCGGGCATTCGTTGAGGGATGCGGTGCTGACGGGGAAACTGGCCCCGAACCGAACTTATCAACCGACCGGAGCCTGATAAATGGCAACTAAAGCAAAGCGTTTTCGCATCGCAACGGAAGGCGCAACCACCGACGGCCGCGTGATTTCCCGCGAGTGGATTTCGCAGATGGCGAAGAACTACAACCCGGCGATGTACGGCGCACGCGTCAATATGGAACACATCAAGGGTTACACCCCTGACAGCCCGTTCCGCCGTTACGGCGACGTCACCGCCCTTACCGCTGAGGAAATCACCGATGGTCCGCTGAAAGGCAAGCTGGCGCTGTACGGTGAGATTGACCCGACGCCGGACCTCGTCGAGCTGACCAAAGCCCGCCAGAAGATTTATACCTCCGTGGAAATCAACACCAAATTCGCGGACACGAATGAAGCCTATCTGATTGGTGTTGCCGTCACCGATGACCCGGCCAGCCTCGGCACCGAAATCCTGAGTTTCAGCGCCAGCGCCAAAGCTAACCCACTGGCGTCCCGCAAGCAGGACAAAGACAACCTCTTCAGCGCCACCGAGGAAACCCTGATCGAATTCTACGAAGAAGCCGACCCCGGTCCGTCCATTCTGGACCGTGTGAAAGAGCTGTTTTCCTCGAAAAAGAAAACCGATGACGAACGCACCAGCGCAGTGGATGGCGCGATCACCGCCGTGGCCGAACAGGTCCAGTTGAACAGCGATGCGCACGCGAAACAGCTGTCAGCGCTGGAAAAAACCTTTTCTGACCGCCTTGAGGCGCTGGAGAAGCAGACCGGTGAAGACCGCGAAGCCATGAGCGCATTACAGAGCACGCTCGCGAAAACCGACGGCAGCTTTAGCCGCCGCCCGCCTTCCACCGGTGGCGATGGTAAGAGCAGCGCGCAGACCGACTGCTGATAAGCCCGGCCTGAGAACACCCCGAACACTGATGAACAGGAGCGCCAATGCGCCAGAATACCCGCTTTAAATTTAACGCTTACATGTCCCGTCTGGCCGAGCTGAACGGCGTCGAAACCGGCGACATGAACAAGAAATTTACCGTAGAGCCGTCGGTGTCGCAGACCCTGATGAACCGCGTGCAGGAGTCATCCGAGTTTCTGACCCACATCAACATCGTGCCGGTGGCAGAGATGAAGGGCGAAAAAATCGGCATCGGCGTATCCGGCTCAATTGCCAGCACCGCCGACACGGCGGGCGGCGATGAGCGTGAAACCGCTGATTTCTCCGCGCTTGATGCTGAAGGTTATGAGTGTGTGCAGGTCAATTTTGACTTTCATATCCGCTATAACCAGCTCGACCTGTGGGCGCGCTATGAAGATTTTCAGGCCCGTCTGCGCGATGCCATTGTGAAACGCCAGGCGCTTGACCGCATCATGATCGGCTTTAACGGCACCAGCCGCGCCAAAACCTCCAATCGTGCGGCCAACCCGATGTTGCAGGACGTGGCGAAAGGCTGGTTGCAGAAGTACCGCGAAAACGCCCCTGACCGTGTGATGGACAAAATCACCGCTGGCGATGGCACCACAACCGCAAAAATCCGCGTGGGTAAAGGGGGTGATTACGCCAACCTCGACGCACTGGTGATGGATGCGACCAACGACCTGATCGAACCCTGGTATCAGGAAGACCCGGAGTTGGTTGTTATCTGCGGCCGTCAGTTGCTGGCTGACAAGTATTTCCCGCTGGTTAACCAGAGCCAGGCCAACACCGAACAGCTGGCGGCTGACATGATCATCAGTCAGAAACGCATCGGCAACCTGCCCGCCGTGCGTGTGCCGTACTTCCCGGCCAGCGCCCTGCTGATCACCCGTCTGGATAACCTCTCCATCTACTGGCAGGAAGGCACGCACCGCCGCCTGATTGATGAAGTGGCGAAACGCGACCGCATCGAGAATTACGAGTCCATCAACGAGGACTACGTGATCGAGGATTATGCGGCCGGTTGCCTGGTGGAAAACATCGAGCTGGGCGACTTCAGCGCAGCAGGAGAGTAACGGATGCTGAGTCCCGCCCGCCGTCACCGGATGCGCGTCCAGGCCGAAACCGTACAGCAGCGGGAGGCAAACCCGCTGCGCCACGCCACCGGCTATGAGCAGATGCTCGTGAAACTCAACGAGGACAAGCGTCGCCTGAAAAAAATCCACTCAACAGAGCGCAAGGCAGAACTGAAACGCCGGTTACTGCCTGACTACCTGCCGTGGATTGCAGGCGTGATGAACAGCGGACGCGGTGCGCAGGATGCCGTCGTGATGACCGTCATGATCTGGCGACTGGACACAGGCGACATAACCGGCGCGCTGGAGATTGCCCGTTATGCCCTGCAACACGGTCTGGTATCGCCCGACGGATTCAAACGCGACAGCCTGCCCTATCTGCTGGCCGAAGAAGTGGCCAGCGCCGCGACACGCGCCTGGACGGCAAAAGAGACGGTGGATATGGCACCGCTGCTGGAAACCATCCGGCTGACCGAGGCCGAAGACATGCCCGATCAGGTGCGCGCCAAGCTGCACAAAATCGCCGGGTATGTGTATCGCGACGCGGGCGGGACTCATGAGGCGATGATCCACCTTAAACGTGCGCTGCAACTGCATGAGGGTTGCGGCGTGAAAAAAGACATTGAGCGGCTGGCGACTGCCATGAAAAAGCAGGCACAGGCCAGCCGCTGACCGGACGCGCCCCGCGCCGGGCGGCAGGACAGCAACGGGCCTTTCAGGCTCCTGCGCTGTCCTCCACCGCCCACTTATTCAGAGGCCATTTATGACCACCTTAGTGATCCCTGCACCGCGACCGGCAGAGAGTGCCGAGCCGCCGGTAAAGAATACGTTTTTCTGGCCTGACATTGACCTGAAGCAGCTGCGCGACGCGCTGCGCTACGAGGGCACGGTCACGGCGGAACGTCTGCGTCTGGCGGTGAAAACGGCAATTTCAGAAGTAAACGCCGAGCTGTACGACTGGCGCGCCGACCAGATGGCAGCGGGCTTTAAGACGCTTGTCGACGTTCCGGCCGAAACCCTGGACGGTATCAGCGAAAAGGTGACGCATTACGTTGCTGCCGTCAGTTCACTGACCGCCGCCACCATTGCCGAACGCTATCGCGGCTATGACGCCACCGGCACGAAAAAGGCCGGTGAGATTGAGGCAGCAGCCGACGAATACTGGCGGGATGCACGATTCAGTATCAGCCGCATCGCCTCGCGTCCGGGCTGCATTGTGGACCTGCTGTGATGAAGGTGTACGCACTTCAGGGCGACACGGTTGATGAAATCTGTAACCGCTATTACGGGCGCACTGAGCAGGTGACGGAGCTGGTTTATGCGGCCAATAACGGTCTGGCGGATGCCGGGCCGGTACTGCCGCACGGCTATGCCGTCGAACTGCCCGACCTGCCGGAATCATCGACCGGGGAAACCGTCAACCTCTGGGACTGAATATGAATATATCGCTGGAGCGCATCAGCACCTTTATCACCTACTGCGTGGCGGCGGTGCTGGGCTGGCTCGGTAAGTGGAATTTGCAGGACATGGCGACCCTGCTCGGCATGGTGCTGGGCTGGCTCGGTAAGTGGAATTTGCAGGACATGGCGACCCTGCTCGGCATGGTGCTGGGCGTCGGCATGTTCCTGGTGAGCTGGTACTACCGCCGCAAGACCTATCAGCTTCTCGCAAGTGGCCGCATCAGCCGGAGGGATTATGAATCTGCAAACCGTTAAGCGCTGCATGGTCGGTGCGGTGCTGGCAATTGCCGCCACGCTGCCGGGCTTCCCGCAACTGCATACCTCCGTTGAGGGATTAAAGCTGATTGCAGATTACGAGGGCTGTCGCCTGAAGCCGTACCAGTGCAGCGCCGGAGTCTGGACCGACGGCATCGGCAACACGTCCGGTGTCGTTCCGGGCCGGAGCATTACCGAACGGCAGGCGGCGGGCAATTTCATCACCAACGTGTTGCGCACCGAGGCGGCACTCTCCCGCTGCATCTTCACGCAGCTGCCGCAAAAGGTTTACGACGCCGTGGTGTCGTTTGCCTTCAACGTCGGCACCGGCAACGCCTGCGGTTCAACGCTGGTGCAGTTGCTGAATAAGGGCCGCTGGTCTGATGCCTGCTATCAGCTGAAACGCTGGGTGTATGTGAAAGGCGTGTTTAACACGGGGCTGGATAACCGCCGTGGGCGGGAAATGGCCTGGTGTCTGAAGGGGGCAACATGACCCGCATCATCGCCACGCTGTTAGCCGTTGCACTGCTGGCACTGTCCTTTACCGGCTGGCGCTGGTCGGTTGCCAGTGACGAGCTGGCCGGTGCGCAGAAGATTATCGGCACCCTGTCGGCCGGGATTGAAAGCCGCGACAGGGCGATCACCCGGCTGAGTACGGAAAACCGTGAAGGCCAGAAACGCGAGGCCACGCTGCGACTGATGCAGGGGCGGGCCAGTTCCGGCGCGCTCCATCGTGAAATGCAAATACAGAGAGAAACCGATGCGAACCCGACATTACGCGACTGGTCTGCTGCTCCTTTGCCTGACGCTGTTATCCGGCTGCACACCCGCCCCACCTTCACCAGCGCCAGAAATTATCTGGACTGGCTGTCCACGCGTGACAAGCTGCCTGATACCGGGCAACAGCCTGAAAACGGCGGGCGATCTGGCGGCGGATAACCGACAGTTAGAGGCGGCGCTCGTCTCATGCGGGTTGCAGGTGGAAACCATTAAAGACTGCCAGGAGGAACACGATGCTGAAACCGAAACAACTGCGCGAGGCGCTGACCGCCAGCGTCCCGATGCTGCAACGAAATCCTGACTGCCTGAATGTGTTTATCGACAACGGGCGTATTGTCTCAACACTCGCCACGTCCCTGTCGTTTGAGTATCAGTACCAGCTGAACATGGTGATCACCGACTACACCGGCGACATTGATCTGCTGATTGTACCGCTGCTGGCCTGGCTACGGGTAAACCAGCCTGATGTGATGGCAACGAAAGAGAAACAGCAGACCGGTTTTACCTTTAAAGCGGATGTCATCAGCGACACGGCCAGTGACATCAGTATTGATATTCAGCTGACTGAGCGGGTGATCGTGAAGCAGGAAGGTGATGAGCTGCACGTAAACCACGCTGGTGAGAATCCGCTGCCGGAGAATGATGCGCGCCCGATACAGCTGTACCTGCGGGGTGAGTTAATCAGCGAGTGGCAGTCATGAGCGAGCTGAAAGTGGTCGAGGACAGGCTGAACGCGCTGATTAATAACCTGTCAGCCCCGGCACGCAAAGAGATGGCGCGAAACATCGCTAAAAAGCTGCGGGCCAGCCAGCAGCAAAACATCAAACGCCAGCAGGCACCGGACGGCACCCCGTTTAAACCCCGCAAAACGCAGCGGGTTCGCCGTAAGAAAGGCCGGGTTAAGCGTGAAATGTTCGCGAAGCTGCGCACCGCAAAATACATGAAAGCCCAGGCCGATTCTGATGAAGCCGTGGTCAGCTTTACCGGCCGCGTGCAGAGCATGGCCCGTGTGCATCATTACGGGCTGCGCGACCGGCCATCACGGAAAGGCAAAGATGTGCAGTATGAGGCCCGCCCGTTGCTGGGACTTAATAACACGCAAATTGATTTTATCGAACAAATCATGATTGATTATTTATCCGTTGATTGAGCTTTCATTTTGCGCGAATGGAGAACTTCGTTTGCCACGCCGCCATAGCCAGGAAAAATTCTGGCTTCACCATAACCATGTCGCTCCAGCAAACTAAAAGTTTCAAGTGCTAAATTAGCTGGAAATATCAGCTTTGTAAGGATATTTACATTATTCAAAGCACCCTTATTGAAAATGTCAGCCAACCTAACATCTAATGGTCGGCGATCAACAAGCATAGAGCCGCCGTCAACTGACCGAAATTGCATGGCCGTTTCGATATGTGTAAATATTCCCTTCTGAGCGTTCAAATGTGGATTTTCGTAATATGGCGGGGTAACAAATTTCAAGGAGCTATGTTTTGATAGCATCGCATGTGTTGATAAATGCTCTTTGTTTAAGCACCAAATAACGATATTTTCTTCATTGTTCAAAGCCCCCTTTAGCGCAAAAAATGCTGCAACAAATGGATCATGAGTCCAGTCTAATAACCTGGTCGGTAAACCGTAATGCTGTGCTAAAGCTGCAATTTCCTGCATGTAAGAAGGAATCCAATATGTTTCCCCTTCAGGCTGAGTCGCGAATGTTAAATCATATTCCGATGCCAGATTTTTTCTCAAGAAATCTGATGAAGGCACTTTCAATCCATACCTGTCAGCTTTTTGATAAAATTCTCTTAACAAGATAAATTCAGATTGAATTTGAGTAATCTCATAATCTGCCCCTAAACTTTTGGGCCATGAGTGATCGGCGAAAAATCTATTTTCCTCCCTTAGAACAGACGGAAGTAACTCATAACTTTCTTTTGAATGCCCTCTGAATATATATCCATCAAGCTTGTTATTCCAGCTGGAAAGGAAGTCTAGCAATTGCTCTGGATATGTGAACTTTTTTTCTTCTATGTTCAATTCTGGCTGCCTTTTGAAATTTAACATGATGATGTTTGTTAGTTTACCACCATACCGACTGTGATTGTTTTCAGGCATCAAACAACGAAAATTGAAGCATGAACGAACAACTCTCTGAAATCCTGCGCCTGCTGCGCAACGTGATCCGCATTGGCACCGTGTCCGCCGTAAATCTGGACGGCGGGTTATGCCGCGTCGATACAGGAAAAAACACGACTGACTGGCTGCACTGGCTGACTACCCGCGCGGGTAAAACCCGTTCGTGGAATGCGCCGTCAGTAGGCGAGCAGGTGCTGGTCCTCTGCCTCGGTGGCGAACTCGATACCGGCTTTGTGCTGCCCGGCATTTTCTCCGATGACAACCCGGCCCCGTCTGCCTCTGCCGATGCGCTGCACTGGTCCTTTCCCGACGGCGCGGTGATTGAGTATGAGCCGGAAACCGGCGCACTGATGGCAACCGGCATCAAGACCGCCACCATTAAAGCCGCCGTCAAAATCCTGCTGGATGTGCCAGAGGTGGAATGCACCACACTGCTCAAAACCGCCACGTTAAAAGTGACGCAGGGCGGCACGATGGAGGGCGATATCAAACACAGCGGCGGCAGCTTCAGCTCTAACGGTGTTGTCGTGCACGACCATAAACACGGCAAGGTCCAGAGCGGCGGCTCGATGACGGAGGGCACCGAGTGACAACCGAAAAATACATCGGCATGAACCGCAACACGGGCAAAGCGCTGACCGGCCTCGAACATATCCAGCAGTCCATACGCGACATTCTGGTGACGCCGATTGGCTCCAGGGTGATGCGCCGCAAGTACGGTTCACTCCTGTCAGCGCTGATTGACCAGCCTCAGAATGCGGCGTTGCGCCTCCAGATTATGTCGGCCTGTTATGTAGCGATCATCCAGTGGGAGCCGCGCGTAAAGCTGACCGGCATCAGCTACGAGTCCGATTTTAACGGCGGCATGGTGGTCGAGCTGACCGGCAACCGAATCGACACCGCACAGACCTTCTCCTTAACCGTCCCTGTGAGCTGAGAACATGGCAACTATCGACCTGAGCCAGCTGCCCGCGCCCGACGTGGTGGAAACGCTGGACTATGAATCCCTGCTGGCTGAACGCAAAGCCACGCTGATTTCGCTTTACCCGGAAGAACAGCAGGCCGCTATCGCCACCACGCTGGCGCTGGAGTCTGATCCCATCGTGAAGATTCTGGAGGAAAACGCCTACCGTGAGCTGATCCTGCGTCAGCGTATCAATGAGGCAGCGCAGGCGGTCATGGTGGCTTACGCGCTGGATGGCGATCTTGACCAGCTCGGCGCAAACAACGGCGTCACCCGCCTGACCATCACCCCGGCCGACGACACCACCATTCCGCCTACGGCGGCAGAAATGGAGGGCAACGACGATTTCCGCGCCCGTATCGCCGCCGCGTTTGAGGGGCTGAGCGTGGCCGGGCCAACCGGTGCCTATGAGTATCACGCGAAAAGCGCCGATGGCCGGGTGGCGGATGCGTCTGCCATCAGTCCGTCGCCTGCGGTTGTCACCGTCACCATCCTTGCACGCGAGGGTAACGGCGTGGCGGATGATGACCTGCTGGCCGTAGTGGATGCCGCGCTGAACGATGAAGACGTGCGGCCGGTGGCTGACCGCGTCAGCGTGCAGTCGGCTGAGATCGTGAATTATACGATTGAGGCCGAGCTGTATCTCTATCCGGGGCCGGAGGCCGAACCCATCCGCGCCGCCTCTGAGGCAAAGCTCGCGGCCTATATCACCGCACAGAAGCGCCTCGGGCGGGATATCCGCCTCTCAGCCCTGTATGCCGCCATGCACGTTGAGGGCGTGCAGCGCGTTAACCTGATCCAGCCGGTTGCCGACGTGGTGCTCGATAAAACGCAGGCAGCGTACTGCACCGGTTATGTGCTGACTGTGGGGGGATCGGATGAGTGATCGCCTGGTTCCCACCGGCTCATCAACGCTTGAGGTTGCCGCCGCGCAGGCGCTGGCCTCGCTGACCGATCTGAATGTTCCGTTGCGCCAGCTGTGGAACCCTTACACCTGCCCGGTGACACTGCTGCCGTATCTGGCGTGGGCGTGGTCGGTCGACCGCTGGGACAGCAGCTGGAGTGAGTCCACCAAACGCGCCGTAGTGGCGGCATCGCAGTACGTGCACCGGCACAAAGGCACCATCGGCGCGGTGCGTCGCGTGGTGGAGCCACTTGGCTATCTGATCCGCGTTATCGAATGGTGGAAAACCAACGATGAGCCGGGCACGTTCCGGCTTGACGTGGGTGTGCTGGATACCGGCATCACGGAGGAAATGTATAACGAGCTGGAGCGGCTGATAGCCGATGCCAAGCCCCTCAGCCGTCATCTGATTGGCCTGTCCATCAACCTTGATGCAAACGGGGAAATCCCGGTTGCCGCTGCCAGCTACTGCGGCGACCTGCTGACCGTTTATCCCTATACCCCTGAAATCATCAGCACCGGCGGCACGGGCTATTCCGGCGTGGCGGTGCATCTTATTGACCTGACGGAAGTGAGCGCATGACAACAAAATATTTTGCCCTGCTGACCACACAGGGCGCGGCCAGGCTGGCAAACGCTGCCGCGCTCGGGACAAAGCTGCAAATCACACAAATGGCGGTCGGTGACGGTGGCGACACGCTGCCCACGCCTGACGCCTCGCAGACAGCCCTCATCGGCGAGAAGCGCCGCGCGGCGCTGAACTCACTGAGCATCGACACCGCCAACAGCAGCCAGATTATCGCCGAGCAGATCATCCCGGAAAGCGAGGGCGGTTTCTGGATACGCGAAATCGGCCTGTTTGATGCAGACGGTGTGATGATTGCGGTAGCGAACTGTGCTGAAACCTACAAGCCACAGTTGGCCGAGGGCAGCGGGCGCACGCAGACCGTGCGCATGATCATCATTGTGAACAGCACCGGCGCGGTGACGCTGAAGATTGATCCGGCCGTGGTGCTGGCGACGCGGCAGTATGTCGATAACGCCGTGATCGAGGTGAAAGCCTATACCGATGACCTGATGGCGAAACACGTTGCGGCAGCGAACCCGCACAGTCAGTACCTCCAGGCGGCGAATGCACTGAAGGAAATAAAGGATGCGGGTAAAGCCGCTGATGCACTGGACAATCTCGGACTGACTATCCTCGGTGCAGGTTCTGCCCTGCCGGTTGGCATCCCGGTGCCGTGGCCGACCGCGACCGCCCCCACGGGGTGGATTAAGTGCAACGGGGCGTCCTTCAGCTCAGCCACTTATCCCGAACTGGCAAAAGCCTATCCCGCACTGAAACTGCCTGACCTGCGCGGGGAATTTCTGCGCGGCTGGGATGACGGGCGTGGTGTGGACAGCGGGCGCGCGTTACTGAGCCTCCAAGACCATACCATGCAGATGCACAACCACTACATGTACACACAGGGCGCACTAGCGGGGACGATATGGGCGCCGATTGATGACACGAATAACTCGCAGACTAACGGGGATGCTGCCATCGGTAATGGCACCTCGTCAGGAATATGGAGCACACAGAGCAACGGCACCGTAGGTAATTTTGCCTCAGAAACCCGCCCGCGAAATGTCGCATTTAACTACATCGTGAGGGCTGCATAATGGCAAAAGTGACCTTAGATAAAAACGGACTGGCGAAGGCGTCCGGCACCCTGACCGTGTACAGCTATGACGCCATCAGCGGGGGATTTACCGGAGCCTCTGACGAGTACCTTTTGCAGGGGCTGGGCCTGCCCGCAAATGCCACCACCACCGCACCACCTGATGTGACGGCAGGCAGTATTGCTATCTGGCGTGATGAAGTCTGGCAGACAGTCAGCGATCACCGTGGGGAAACGGTGTATTCAACGGCTGACGGCGCTCCCCGACTGATAACAGAAACCGGTGATTATCCGGCGGATACCACGACGTTAAAACCCGCGACTGGCTTTGATAAATGGGACGGTGAAAAGTGGGTAACGGATGCTGACGCGCAGAAACTGGCCGATGAGGCAGACGCCGATAAGCAAAAGAGCACGCTAATCAGCATCGCCAATACCACCACTCAGGCATGGCAGACGCAGCTGATGCTCGGCATCATTACCGGTACCGACAAAGAAAAGCTGACCCACTGGATGAAATATATTCAGGATGTGCAGGCGGTCGATACTTCCGCCGCTCCGGATATTGTCTGGCCGGACAAACCTGAATAAAAAAACGCCCCCGTTATCGCGGGGGCGCTTATGCGCATAGCCAGGAAATCAGAATGTTATTCCGGCCAGGCAATCATTTCATCCAGCCGCTTAAGGATTTCCGGGAAATAGCTTTCATTAATGCCGAGTTCACCTTTTACCTGAACACTATCGGCATGAGCTTCCGGGCGTAGTACATATTCAATCATCACAATGTCATCACCCTTCACTTTCCTTAGCAACATATTCAACTGGTTGAGGTCGCTACGAAAATTGAAAGGTTCAATCTCCCGCTGAACCTTTACCGCTTCATAATATGCAGCAAAGTGTTCACGCAGAACTTTAAGCTCACCAACAGTAAATTCGGTTTGAAACTGGACCTTCACTCCGCTGACGGAAAACTCCACGAAGGACTTAATCCAGTCCCAGAGGTGATTAACCGGATCGGCTTCGTCATCCACGACTCGCTCAAAGGGAGAGACCGCGAAAACGAATTCTTCATTTCTGATATCAAACATGCGTACTTTCCTGCCGGTTAATCAAAGTATTTAAAATGGGTAATCGTCCAGTCTGACTCCCGCACCACAACCTCAAGAGTGTACTTCTTATACTCGGTGACGTTTCTCTTGCGATTCAGTTTATACATCTCAGTTTCATAGCGGAACATCCCTTCCCCGTTACGGGGATCAGCCATACGCCTGCCGTAACGGATGGCTTTTTCCTGAATATGTAAGGGAACATAGCGCCCCGGTTCGTACATATGCCGGGCGGCTGTTTCAGTCATTTTGAGATTACGGGCAGATAACCCGGTTTTTAACCGGGCGCGCAGAAACATAATTGTCGCCTGGCTGAGTTTCGCGCTGACAGCCGTGCGCGTACCGGCTTCAAACAATGCGCGACCCGCACGAAAAATACGGAAGACACCAAAAGCGATAAGCGCAATATCGGTTGGATCTATCAGTGGTGTTTCAAGCGGTGCCTCTTCCAGGCGCAGAAAATGGCCCTGTGTATCGTAAATCTGCCACAGCCCCGGTGCCTGGGCGACTGAGTAGCCGATACACATGCCGCTGGTTTCATCCAGCACGGGTTGCGCATTGTGTGGCAACGTCCGGGGGCGGAGTTCAAAAAAGACATCAGCCGGTAGCGGCGACTGGAAGGTGTAATATCTGCCCGGCTCTTTCGTTGCGGTTCCTGCAATCATCATCGTTCCCTCATTTTCAACGGGTTGCCTGTAGTGCCACGGGTTATCAGAGTTACAGCTCAAGAGTAACTGCCCGCTGAGCGATCAGCAAACTTCTATCACATGCACCACTCTGCCTGAGCTGCCACCCTGAGCACACCTTTAACCAGGAGTGCAACAGATGGCAGATTATCATCACGGTGTCCGCGTCGTCGAAGTGAACGACGGCACGCGCACCATCTCCACCGTATCCACCGCAATCGTCGGCATGGTCTGTACAGCCGACGATGCGGATGCGGCTACCTTCCCGCTGAATAAGCCGGTACTCATTACCAACGTGCAGGGCGCAGTCGGCAAGGCGGGCGTCAAAGGCACGCTGGCGGCGGCGTTACAGGCGATTGCCGACCAGTCGAAACCCGTCACCGTCGTGGTGCGCGTGGCTGAAGGCGACGACGAAGCCGAAACCACGTCCAACATCATCGGCGGCACCGACGCAAACGGCCAGTACACCGGCATGAAAGCGCTGCTGGCTGCGCAGACCGAACTCGACGTCAAGCCGCGCATTCTCGGCGTGCCGGGCCTCGACACGCTGGAAGTCTCCACCGCGCTTGCCAGCATCGCGCAGCAGCTGCGCGCCTTCGCTTACGTGTCGGCGTGGGACTGCAAAACCATTTCCGAGGCCCGCCTCTATCGTCAGAACTTCAGCCAGCGTGAAATCATGGTTATCTGGCCGGATTTCCTCGCCTGGAACACCACAACCAGCGCGTCAGATACGGCTTACGCCACCGCCCGCGCGCTGGGCCTGCGCGCCAAAATCGACAACGACACCGGCTGGCATAAAACCCTGTCGAACGTCGGCGTCAACGGCGTGACCGGGATTTCAGCCTCGGTATTCTGGGATCTGCAACAGACGGGCACCGATGCCGACCTGCTCAACGAGGCCGACGTCACCACGCTGATCCGTAAGGACGGTTTCCGCTTCTGGGGCAACCGTACATGCAGCGATGACCCACTGTTCCAGTTTGAGAACTATACCCGCACCGCGCAGGTGCTGGCCGACACCATCGCTGAGGCGCACATGTGGGCGGTGGATAAGCCGCTGACGCCGGTACTAGTGCGCGAAATCATTGCCGGTATCAACGCCAAATTCCGCGAAATGACCAGTGCCGGTTATCTGCTGGGCGCGTCTGCCTGGTATGACGAAAGCGCCAACGACAAAGACAGCCTGAAGGCGGGCAAACTCTTTATCGATTACGACTATACGCCGGTTCCGCCGCTGGAAGACCTGACTTTCCGCCAGCGTATCACCGACACCTATCTGGCGACCTTCGCCGCATCCGTGAACAGCTAAGGAGCCGGGTAAATGGCACTGCCACGCAAACTTAAGGCGATGAACCTTTTCAACGACTCGAACAGCTATCAGGGCGTGGTGACCGCCGTCACCCTGCCGAAGCTGGCGCGCAAGCTGGACCCGTACCGCGCAGGCGGCATGAACGGGGCGGCGCACATCGACAACGGTCTGGAGGATGACGCACTCGATATTGAATGGACCATCGGCGGCATTGATGAGCTGGTGCTGTCACAGTGGGGCGCATCCGATGTGCCGCTGCGCTTCACCGGCTCTTACCAGCGCGATGACACCGGCGAGGAAATCGCAGTTGAAATCGAGGTGCGCGGTAAGCACCAGACGTTTGATTTTGGTGAGGCCAAACCGGCTGAGGACACCGAAACCAAAATCACCAGCAAAAACACGTATTACAAACTGACGTTTAACGGCAAAGAACTGATTGAGATCGACACCGTCAACATGGTGGAGAAGGTCAACGGCACAGACCGCCTCGAACAGCGTCGCAAAAATATCGGCCTGGTATAACCCTGATGCCAGCGCCCGGCGCTGGCTTTCCCTTACTACAGTCAACAGAGATTTCGAACATGGAAAAGAATGAATTAATCGTCGTACTGGAAGCCCCGATTAAACGTGGCGAGAGTGAAATCAGCCAGGTGGAGCTGATTAAACCCAACGCGGGCGCGCTGCGCGGCGTGCGCCTGTCTGACCTTGCAGGCTCGGATGTGGATTCGCTCATCACCGTCCTGCCCCGTATTACCGTTCCGGCGCTGACCAAAGCAGACTGCAACAACCTTGACCCGGCCGACCTGATTACGCTGGCTGGCAAGGTGATCGGTTTTTTGTCCTCGAAGTCGGCCGAGTAGACTGGCCGCGCGGCCTGACGGTTAACGACATGATGGCCGACGTTGCCACGATATTTCACTGGCCCCCTTCCGAGCTGTACGACATGCCGCTGGCCGAGCTGATGGACTGGCGGCTGAAAGCCTTTATCCGCAGCGGAGCAAACCCGGATGAGCAATAACCTCAAAATACAGGTGCTGCTGAATGCGGTCGATAAAGCCACCCGCCCGTTCAAAACCGTACTGAACGCCACCAAAGGACTAACCGCCGAAATCCGCCAGACGCAGACCAGCATTAAAGAGCTGGATGCGCAGGCGGGGAAAATCGACGGTTTCCGCAAGACCAGCGCACAGCTGGCCGTCACGCAGCAGAAACTCAAAGATGCGAAAGCCGAAGCGGCGGCGCTGGCCGTGACGTTTAAAAGCACCGAGCGCCCGACCACGCAACAGGCCCGCGCGCTGGAGAAAGCCCGCCAGGCGGCATCGGAGCTACAGACCAAATCCAACTCGCTGCGCCTGTCGGTGCAACAGCAGCGCGAGGCGCTGACGGCCGCAGGCATTTCAACCCGTAACCTCAGCACCGAACAGCAACGTCTCAAAACTGCCTCGGCGCAGGCAACCGTCAGCCTGAGCCGCCAGAAGCAGGAACTTCAGCGCCTGAACGCGCAACAGGAGCGGCTGAACCAGACCAGTGAGCGTTACCGCAAAGGCCAGGAGCTGTCGGCGAAAGTACGCAACGCCGGTGCGGCCGGTATCGGTGCCGCCACGGTCGGCGCGGTGGCGGCTTCCTCGGTGCTGCGTCCGGGCTATGACTTTGCCCTGGCAAACTCCACGCTACAGGCAACGCTCGGCCTTGATAAGAACTCACCTGAGTTTCAGTCGCTGAGAACGCAGGCGCGCAGTATCGGCGACAACACCGCCGCCTCGGCCAACGATGCCGCACAGGCGCAGATCATTATCGCCAAAGCGGGCGGCAGCGCGGACGACATCAAAGCCGCCACGCCGGTGACGCTGAACATGTCGCTTGCGAACAACCGCACGATGGAAGAAAGCGCAGAGTTGCTGATGAGTACCAAAAACGCCTTTGGTCTTGCCAACAGCGAAGTCGCGCACCTGGGCGATGTCATCTCCGCGACGCTCAACAGAACTGCGACGAAATTCGAAGACCTCAGCGACGCGATGCCTTATGTGGCGTCAGTCGCCAAAAATGCAAAAGTGAGCGCAGAGCAGACGGCAGCGATGATCGGTGCGCTGGCGAATAACGGCACCACCGGCAGCATGGCCGGTACGGGTATTCGCGCCATGTTACTGCGCGTGCAGGCACCGACCGGCGAGGCATTCAAGGCCATCAAGGAGCTGGGCGTCAAAACGGCCGACAGCAAGGGCAACATGCGCCCGTTCTTTACCATCCTCAAAGAGATGCAGAAATCCTTTGAGAAAAACAGGCTTGGTGATGCGCAACAGGCTGAGTATCTGAAAACCATCTTTGGCGAAGAGGCAGCATCATCGGCGGTGACGCTGATGAAAGCCGCCGCCAGTGGCGAGCTGGATAAGTTAACGACAAACTTTCAGCAGTCGGATGGCAGCACCGAAAAACTGGTCAAGGTGCAGCAGGACAACCTCGGCGGCGATTTTAAAGAATTGCAGTCGGCGTATGAGGCTATCGGCACCGATATCTATGACCAGCTGGATACCAGCCTGCGCACACTGACGCAGGACACCACAAAATTTTTGTTAAAGGTGGATAACTGGATACAGAAAAACCCCGCGCTTTCATCTGGTATAGCCAAGGCCGCGACGGCGGGCCTGATTCTGGTTGGCGCGATAGGGGCTATCGGGCTGGTTGCCTGGCCGGTTATCGCAGGGGTTAACCTGCTGATTGCCGGGGCCGGGTTGCTGGGAACGGTATTCAGCATTGCAGGCGGCGCAATAGTGACCGCCATCGGTGCGATTTCCCTGCCGGTTGTCGCCGTGGTGGCGGCCGTTGTTGCCGGTGCGCTGCTCATCCGCAAATACTGGGAACCCATCAGTGCCTTTATCGCCGGTGTGGCAGAGGGCTTTACCACCGCAATGGGGCCGATAAGCAATGCATTTGGCCCACTTAAACCGGTGTTTGAATGGCTCGGCGGCAAAATCAAAGAGCTGTGGGACTGGTTCGGCAAGCTGCTGGAGCCGGTGAAATCGACTCAGGCGGAACTCGCATCAGCCGGTGATATGGGTAAGAAGTTCGGCAACATGCTGGCCGAGGCGCTGAAAATCCCCGGTCATGCCCTTGACCAGCTGCGCAGCGGTATCGACTGGGTGCTGGAAAAGCTCGGCATCATCGACACCAAATCGGACGGGCTGAAAGATAAAGTGCCTTCACCTGACCCGGTGGCGACCGGCGGCGCAGGCGTGGATACCAGCGGGCTTCAGTACAGCCTCGCCACCGGTGGAGCGCCGTACCGGCCGGTGTCGTCACCGTCAGCCGCTGGCGGCTATACCGACCGCAGCCAGAACACGTATCAGTATGAAATCAATATGCACGAAGGCATGAGCAAAGACGATGCGCTGGCGCTGCCTTATGGCGAGATGCAGCAGAATATCGATTACCGCTGGCCGACCAACAGCCGCGTTGGTCAGCGCCCGGCGGCGCAGTTTATCGGGCCGGGCGATGAAAAAATTACGCTGTCGGGGGAGCTGCGCCCGGAGATTACGGGCGGGGCCATTTCCCTGATGACGATTCGCCTGCTGGCCGATCAGGGGATGGCGTGGCCGCTGATTGGCGGTAACGGCATGATTTACGGCATGTACGTGATCGAGAACATTTCCAACACGCACAGCGAGTTTTTCAGCAACGGCACCGCCAGTAAAATCATGTTTACCCTGAGCCTGAAACGTGTGGATGAGTCCCTGACGTCGATGTTTGGCGACCTGAAACAACAGGCCGACGGCTTAATCAGCGGCATCAGCAATCTGCCCGGCCAGGTGACATCGGCCATCAGCAGTACTGTTTCATCTGTCGGGGGATTACCCGGATGACAGGAATAAGCAGCCTGCCGGTGCAGGCCGGGGCGCGCCTGACGCCTGATTTTATGCTGACGGTGAATTCACAAGACGTGACCGCAAACATCCGTGACCGGCTGATTTCGCTCACGCTGACCGATAACCGCGGATTCGAGGCCGACCAGCTCGACATCGAACTGGACGATGCCGACGGACAGCTGGCGATGCCGGTACGTGGTGCCGTGGTCACGCTGTTCCTCGGGTGGAAAGGCCAGGCACTTATCGGCAAGGGCAACTTTACCGTTGATGAGGTGGAGCACCACGGCGCGCCGGATACGATGACCATTCGCGCCCGCAGCGCCGATTTCCGTGGCTCGCTCAATTCCCGTCGCGAGGTGTCCTATCACGACACCACCTTGGGCGATATCGTCACGCAGGTGGCCGGACGCAACAGCCTGAAACCCATGCTGGCCGATGGCTTTGCCGCGATCGCCGTGGCGCACATCGACCAGACGCAGGAGACTGACGCAAAGTTTCTGACGCGACTCGCCACGCTTTACGGCGCGGTAGCCGCAGTGAAGGCCGGGCGGTTGCTGTTTATCCGGCCGGGGAACGGCGTCACCATCAGCGGCAAACCCATCCCGCAGATGACCATCACCCGCAAGGATGGCGACCGGCACAGCTTCAGCATTGCCGACCGGGGAGCCTACACCGGTGTATCAGCAAGCTGGCTGCACACCAAAGACCCGAAGCCGAAGAAGGTGAAGCTACAACGCAAACCAAAAGAGAAGCACCTGCGTGCGCTTGAACATCCGGCGGCAAAAAAGACCACGACCAGAACCACGAAAACACCGGAAGCGAATGAGGGGGATTATCTGGCGGGCAGCGAGGATAACGTGTTTACGCTGACGACGGTCTATTCCAGCAAAGCCACGGCCATGCGTGCTGCTAAGGCGAAGTGGGAGAAGCTGCAACGCGGCGTCGCGGAATTCTCGATTACGCTGGCAATGGGCCGGGCCGATCTTTACCCGGAAACGCCGGTTGCCGTGAGCGGATTTAAATCGGTGATCGATGCACAGCCGTGGCTCATCAGTAAGGTGACGCATAGCCTGAGTGGCAGCGGTTACACCACACAGCTTGATTTTGAGGTCTTGCTGTCCGACGTGGAATATCAGACAGAAACAGAGGGTGAAACGGAAAGCGGCTAATTCAGCTGTAATTTGCAAACCACAATTTGCTTATTCAAAATTAGCCTTCACCGCCCTGCTCTGTCTGTAAGGAAAACAACATGATGCATTGCCCGCTGTGCCAGACTGCTGCTCATGCCAAAAGCAGCCGCTATGTCTCTAAAGAGACTAAAGAACGTTATCACCAGTGTCAGAACATCAATTGCAGTTGCACATTTAAAACCCTTGAGTCAGTTGCGGGGATCATTGTTTCGCCCGGCCAGGTAAACAAAGTTCCCCTCTACTCCAACCAACAGCACCAACCGTCCCTACTCCACTAATTTAGCCCGCTGACGCGGGCTTTTTCATGTTTACTTTCTGAAAATCAAACATTGAATACTGTATTTGTATACAGTATTTTAACCCCGTTTTTTGAAATGGGGTTAAGACATGGCGATTAGAAAACTGAATACGGGCAAATGGTTATGCGAGTGCTACCTCAATGGCAGAGACGGCAAACGTGTAAGACGTCAATTTAAAACCCGTGCAGAAGCGATCGCCTTTGAGCAGTACACACTGGACGAAAGCAAAGCCAAACCCTGGTTAAGCGAAAAGGAAGATAACCGCCGCCTGAGCGAGTTGATTGAGCTGTGGTACAACCTGCATGGTCGCTCACTCAGTGATCGCAAAGGACGCCTGGGAAAACTCAACATCATCTGCAATGGCATGGAAAATCCTATCGCAGCCAATATCACAGCAAAAGATTGGGCGCATTATCGTAATAGCCGACTCGAAGGGAAAATCGAGAATGGATATAAAACCAGCGCTAAGTCGTTAAAGGTTTCACCCGGCACAGTTAACTGTGAACACGCCTTTTTGCGTGCGCTGTTTAACGAACTGGAGCGACTTGGCGAGATCTCCTACCCTAACCCGCTGAAGAACGTCCGCGAGTTTGACCTGCCTGAAAAAGAGATGTCGTGGCTTACCGAGTCACAGATCCAAAAGCTGTTTGCTGCCTGCGCTGTACACGGCAATCCTGACCTGACGCTAATTATAAAAATCTGTCTATCGACGGGCTGTCGCTGGAGTGAAGCCGCAAACTTAAAGGCTTCACAGCTTTCACCCAATAAGCTGACCTTCATTAATACCAAAGGGAAGAAGAATCGCTCAGTGCCAATTAGCGACGAGTTGCATAAGGAATTAAAAGGCAAGGAAGGTAAATACTTCGAAGAATGCTATCGCCAGTTTTATCGCGTGATACACCTGGCGGGTATTGAGTTACCAGAAGGACAGATGAGCCACGTTTTGCGCCACACCTTCGCCAGTCACTTTATGATGGCCGGGGGTAACATCCTGGTACTGCAACGCATCTTAGGCCATTCCGATATACGCGTTACGATGCGCTATGCACACTTCGCCCCTGATCACCTGGAAGATGCTATCCACTGTAATCCCCTGTCACTTATGGCTCAGAAGAGTGGCGGCAAAATGGCGGCAGAGGTTCCGGCAGGGTGATACAGAAGGTAACAGGATAAGCATTAACTCATTGATTTTACGATAAGTCACTGATGCCAAACAACAGACAAAAAAAGACCGAATACGATTCCTGTATCCGGTCCAGGGAAATGGCTCTTAGAGAGCCGTGCGCTAAAAGTTGGCATTAATGCAGGCGAGGTCGCCTTGCATTTTAAAGGTAGACCACGGGTGATTATTTTCCAGCCAAGTGTCACCGGGGGGGCGGAAAGCTGTCGACTCTGTGATCGCGACGGCAGAATACTTGAGGGATGAGGCGCAGCAGGCTCTGCCGCGCCATGCAGCGGGATTTACTTGTCGCAGAGTGCCTGAGCACGGGCGATAATCGGTTCCAGGCTCATTTTCTGTCCGGGATGGGCTTTATCATCAGCCTGAATTGAGCTGATCGATTCAGTGGTGCCGCGTCCGGACTTTTGGTTCGCTTCCGCTTTATCATTCAACGGGTAACGCAACAAGGTGCTGGGGTTGATGGCGAACAGCGCTCCCCCCTTCTCACAGCTCAACATGACTTCTTCCCGCGTGAACGGCCACTTGTCTTTGCCAATCTCAAAACGGCTGATGGTGATAATTTCAGCAGCCATCGCCTGGCTGCAAAGTGCCATCAGTACACAAGCTGGAATCAGTTTCTTCAGCAAAATGTCGACCTCATACATTCAATCGGTATCAATGATTCAGGCTGGTGCCAACGTGGCCAACACGCTGACCAACCCAATTACAGCGATCGCCAGCAGCAGCTCAAGCTGCGTCAGACGAATAAAAAGTGTTGCTGCATCGCTTCCGGCCAGACGAAAACGAGGAACCAACCAGTAGCGGTTAATCACAGCAATGGTCACCATCAACATGACCAGCAACACTTTGACAATCAGCAGCGTGCTCCACCATGTGGGCTGCCATTGCAATGGATCACCGGCAATCAACAGGCTGTTGAACATCCCGGTCAGCAACGCCAGCGCAACCGCCAGATGCCCATAGCGAGAGAAACGCATCATGCTGCGGATGGCATCAGCCCGATGGGCTATGTTGCGTGCGTCGCGCATCAGTAGTAGCAGTGGTAGCAAACCACCACTCCAGAACGCGGCAGAAATCAGATGCAAGGCGTGGTTTGCCTGCTGCAAGCTTCCCAGCCAGCCATCACGCATCGCCGCGTGGCCCACACCCGCTAATGCGATAAGCTGGAGTAATCCGGTCAGTAACAACAATTGCTGACACAACCTGCCTCGAAGCAATAACGCCAACACGCTCGCTAACGCGAAGAGAATCTCCCAGCGCCATACCCCGCCAAAACGGGTGCTCAGTACTGCCAGCCAGGTTTCTGCATCGGACACATTGCGCCAGTCACCGCTCATCAGGCCTGTTTGCGTCGCCAGCATTAACACTGCCGCCAGCAAACTCACCAGTGCGCTTAACGCCAGGATGCCACGCAGACTAAACGCCAGTACCGGACGAAAACGCGCCGGCGCCAGCAGTGCGGTGTAAAACGCACTGCCAGTCAGCAATAATACCGACAAAAAGTGGATCGCCCGCAGGCTTACCCACAGCGTGCTTAGCCCCATTACTTCACGCTAAACTGATAACTACCTTTGGTTTTATGACCATCAACCGAGAGCACATGCCAGTTCACCTGATAACTTCCCGCTGGCAGTGGCTGGCTCAGCGGTACAATCAGTTGATCATGTTGCTTTGCGTTAATCTGAGCTTTCCCAACCGGTACGGTTTGATTCTGTGCATTGCGGATTTCAACGCCGCTAAATGCCGGTTCGACATCTTCGGTAAACGTCAGAGTTAACGACTTGGGTGAAGCATCAACGGTAGATTTGTCAGCCGGAACCGGCGTTTTAAGGTGGGCATGCGCCAGCGCAAACTGACTGAAGGCCAGCGCGGATGACGCCAGCAACAGCGCCGCCAGGCGGCTTAATCTCGTCTTCTTCATCAGGCTATCCTCTTTTTTACGGCAATCTGCCGCAAGCGTGGCAGCAGGATACGCTGCTGTTCCGCAGGTGTCGATACCTGCAATGCGATCCCTTTTCCCTTGATCCTGAACGGGGAAAACATTACTTTTGCCCCTGTTTATCAGGAGAAAAACATGAGTCAAAACCTTGCCCTGCTGTCGCAGGAAGAGAAAGACAAAGTGAATGTCGATCTGGCAGCCGCTGGCGTGGCGTTTAAAGAGCGCTACAACATGCCGGTGGTGGCGGATTTGGTCGAAAGGGAGCAACCGGAAGCGCTGCGTGACTGGTTTCGCCAGCGTCTGATGCAATATCGTCAGGCGTCACTCAGCCTTTCTCGCCTGCCCTACGAACCGAAGCAGAAATAAGCCATGCTACGCGTAATCGATACCGAAACCTGCGGTTTACAGGGTGGTGTGGTTGAAGTGGCATCCGTGGATGTGATTGACGGGCAGATCCTCAATCCGATGAGTGATCTGATCTGCCCGGATCGCCCCATCAGCCGCCAGGCGATGGCCGTGCATCGCATCACTGAAGCGATGGTCGTGGGGAAACCCACCATTGAGCAGGCAATCGGTCGCTACCACGGCAGCCCCCATTACGTCGCGCACAACGCCAGTTTTGACAGGCGAATGCTGCCGGAAATGCCGGGGCAGTGGATTTGCACCATGACGCTGGCGCGTCAACTTTGGCCCGGTCAGAAATACGGTAACCAGGCCCTGCGTCATAGCCTGAAACTGGACGTCACCCCGCCCGCCAATTTGCACGCGCACCGCGCGCTGTACGATTGTTACGTCACCGCGGCGTTGCTGATTCGCATCATGGAGAAGTCTGGTTGGGATGCTGAGCAGATGGTCAGCCGTTGCCAGCCCGCACCGGTGGCCGATGATGTGTTCCCGTTTGGAAAATATCGCGGGCAAAGTATCGGCAGCGTGGCGCGCAAAGATCCCGGTTATCTGCGCTGGGTGCTGGAAAATGTGCGTGATTTGCGCCCACCACTGCGGCAGGCGCTGCGCAAGTACGTCAAAAATGTTCAGTAGTCATGACGGTCTGGCAGAACACCCTGCGCCAGACCAATCAGGAAGGTAAACTCCTGCGCGACCCCTTCATAGGATTTAAAACGGCCTGATTTGCCACCGTGACCAGAATCCATATCGGTGCACAACAACAGCAACGTATCGTTGGTTTTTAGCTCGCGCAATTTCGCCACCCATTTTGCCGGTTCCCAGTACTGTACCTGTGAATCGTGCAGACCGGTGGTCACCAGCAAATGCGGATAGTCTTGTGCGGCCACGTTATCATACGGGCTGTATTGTCGGATGCTGTGATAATACGCCTCCTCCTCTGGATTGCCCCATTCATCATATTCCCCGGTAGTCAGCGGAATGGAAGGATCCAGCATGGTGGTCACCACATCCACAAATGGCACCTGCGCCACCACGCCGTGGTAAAGCTGCGGAGCCATATTGATCACCGCGCCCATCAATAACCCCCCGGCACTGCCCCCCATCGCGTATAACCGTTGCGGGTGACCAATTCCCTTCGCAACCAGCGCTTCCGTGACGTCGATAAAGTCAGTGAAGGTGTTCATCTTGTTGTGCAGTCGGCCATCGTCATACCATTGCTGACCCAGCTCGCCACCGCCCCGCACATGGATAATCGCATAGACAAAGCCACGTTCCAGCAAACTGATACGGCTGGTGCCGAAGCTGGCGTCCATGCTGCTGCCATAAGCACCGTAGCCATAAACCAGCATCGGGTTATTGCCCGTCTGGAAGTGCTTACGATGGTAGACCAGCGAAACCGGAACTTCCGTGCCATCGCGTACGGTTATCCAGTGATGTTCACTTTTATAATCATCCGGATTGAAACCCGGGACAGGCGTCTGCTTCAGCACACGCCGCTCGCCGCTTTCCATGTTGAGTTCAAATAACGTCGTTGGGGTGGTCATTGACGAGTAGCCGTAGCGCAGCGTATCGCTCTCCGGCGTTGGATTGTAGGCCAACCAGGTGACATAGGTGGGATCGTCAAAAGCAATGCCGGTGCTCTCACCGCTTTCCCAATGAATCTGACGCAGACTGGTCATCCCACGCGAGCGCTCTTCTACCACCAGCCAATGCTTGAACAGTTGAAAATCTTCCAGAACCACCTGATCGCGAGCCGGAATCAGCGTCTGCCAGCGATTTTCCGCCAACCAGGCGCTGCGGTATAAACCGAAATTCTTCCCTTCACGATTCGAACGAATATAAAACTGATGATTGTAGTGATCGATGGTGTATTCATGGTCGCGACGGCGTGGGCAAAAGACCTGGGGTTGAGCGTCAGGATATTCCGCATCGATCAGCTGAATCTCGCTGGTGGTGGTGCTAAACAGCGCAATCAGGATGAAGTGTTCAGAGGTGGTTTTGTGCACGCTGAGATGGAACGTATCATCCTTCTCCTCGTAGACCAGTTGATCATCAGATTGCGGATGCCCTAATTCGTGACGCCAGACCTGATAAGCCAGCAAAGTCTTGGGATGTTTACGCACGTAATAGACGGTACGCGAATCATTGGCCCAGGCGAGGCTGGAAGAGGCATCACTCAGCACCTCGGGATACCAGCTGCCGCTGACCAGGTTGCGAAAGCGAATGCCATACTGGCGGCGAGAAAGAAAATCCTCCGCCAATGCCATCACCTGATTATCCGGGCTAATCGCCAGCGCCCCCATAGTGTAAAAATCGCTGTGCGACGCGCGCTGATTACCATCAAGCAGCAATTGCCATTCGGCATCGAGATCAGCTTCTTTCGGCTGGCGATAATAGGCCGGATATTCATTGCCGGTTTCATAACGACTCTGGTAACGGTAGCCGTTTTTCACGTAGGGCACCGAATGATCCTGCTGAGGAATGCGGTCGATAATCTCTTTCAGCACCCGATCCTGTAGTGGCGCCTGCGTAGCCATCATCGCTTTGCCATAGTCATTTTCAGCATGCAAATAGTCGATCACCTCGGGATTTTCCCGATCATCATCACGTAGCCAGAAATAATTGTCGGTGCGAGTTTCCCCATGCAGGGTCATTTGGTGAGGGACTTTTTTTGCCTGAGGCTGATTCATAATGGTTCATTTCCCTGAAGAGACAACATTGTGCAAGCGTGGCACCGATCGCGCAGGAAGCCAAGCCATTGAGTACAAGGAAAATGTAAAACAAGGCCACCCAGGTGGCCTGTGCGGGGGTTAACTGGCGGGTAAGCTGGCTTTTTCAGCGGCGAGATCTTTTTGCATTTCGTCGCGTACATCCTGCGGGATCTTTAAGGCATCGCCCAATGCGGTCAGGTAACTGCGCTCCATAAAGTGGTCGACATCAATAGCTGCGCAACTGAGAAAATAGAGTTCCAGTGCCTCTTCTTCATTTTTCACATCAGCCGCCAGCCAGTGCGGATCGAGCGGGCGGTTCATCGCCTGCTGAATCAGGGCTTCCGCTTGCGCGCCGTAACCCGCCTGATGAATATTCTGCTCAATCGCCGCACGTTCACGATCGTCGATATGCCCATCACTCTTGGCCGCAAACACCAGGGCGGTGACCAACCTTTCAGCACGCTGATCCAGCGGCGTTTGCACCTGGCCGAAACCCGGTTGATCCTGATGGGTTTCACGTACCCGTTGCTTATATTTATTCCACAGCACGGCACCCGCTGCGGCTCCACCGCCAATAATCAACGCCTGCCCACCGTACTTGGTCAGCAACTTACGGGAGGATTTGCTGGCAATCAGCAAACCCGCCAGCCCACCTAACGCCCCCGGTGCCAGCATGTCGCTTAACCCGCTACCCTTACCGCTGCTTCCCTGCTTTTTCAGTACCGATTGAATTTGCTGCAACCAGTTATTCATCGTTTAACTCCTGTTTAAGAACCGGGTTTCACATGCTGCCGCAGTGGATGTCAGGAAACGTCAGAACGACGCAAAGTAAGGCAAACGTTGCCGTGCTGAAAAGATGAGAACGCAAACGTTTTCGTATATACTGCGCGCGCATTTTGACTGCTAAGGTGAAATTATGACGACTCTCGGAACCGCGCTGCGTCCTGCCGCAACGCGTGTCATGCTGTTAGGTTCAGGCGAGCTGGGTAAAGAAGTGGCACTGGAGTGCCAGCGTCTGGGTGTGGAAGTGATTGCTGTCGATCGCTACGCCGATGCGCCTGCTATGCATGTTGCCCATCGCAGCCATGTCATTAACATGCTGGATGGCGACGCATTGGCCGCGCTGATTGCCCAGGAGAAACCGGATTTCGTGGTGCCGGAAATCGAAGCCATCGCCACCGAAAAACTGCTTGAGCTGGAGCAGCAAGGGCAAAAAGTGGTGCCCACCGCGCGCGCCGCGCGTCTGACTATGAATCGTGAAGGGATTCGTCGTCTGGCTGCCGAGGAACTGGCATTGCCGACTTCCACCTACCAATTTGCCGACAGCAAAGAAAACTTTGTTGCCGCCGCCAATGCCATTGGTTTTCCATGCATCGTCAAGCCGGTGATGAGTTCTTCCGGTAAAGGGCAGAGTTTTATTCGCGAAGCCAGCCAGCTCGACAAGGCCTGGGATTATGCGCAACAAGGTGGGCGCGCCGGTGCCGGTCGTGTGATTGTTGAAGGCGTGGTGAAGTTCGATTTCGAAATCACGCTGCTGACCATCAGCGCTGTCGATGGCATACATTTCTGTGCCCCGATCGGCCATCGTCAGGAAGATGGCGATTACCGTGAATCCTGGCAACCCCAGCAAATGAGCGACCTCGCCCTGCAACGCGCGCAAGCTATCGCGGAAAAAGTGGTTAAGGCACTGGGTGGTTATGGCCTGTTTGGCGTGGAATTGTTCGTGTGTGGCGATGAGGTGATCTTTAGCGAAGTGTCACCGCGTCCACACGATACCGGCATGGTAACGCTGATTTCTCAGGATCTGTCTGAGTTCGCCCTGCATGTCCGTGCCTTCCTCGGTTTACCGGTTGGCGGTATTCGTCAGTATGGCCCAGCGGCCAGCGCGGTGATTTTGCCGCAACTGGAAAGCACCAATGTACGCTTCGTAAATGTTGAAGCGGCACTGGGTGCGGGCTTGCAGTTACGTTTGTTCGGTAAGCCGGAAATCGCCGGTCAACGCCGTCTGGGCGTGGCGCTCGCCACCGGTGAGAATACCGATGACGCCGTTGCTCGCGCTATCAAAGCCGCAGCCGCGGTGAAAGTCGAAGGTTAACACCTGATGCGGTGAGCACCCGGCTCACCGCTCATCACTTATTTCGCGCCCGCTACCGCTTCGCGAGCCAGATGGGTAATACGATCCCAGTCACCCGCCTCCAGCGCATCGTTCGGCACCAGCCATGAGCCGCCAATACACAGCACGCTCTTCAGCGCCAGATAGTCACGATAGTTAGCCGGTGAGATACCGCCAGTTGGGCAGAAACGTACTTGTGGGAAGGGTCCGCCAATCGCCTGTAACGCTTTCACGCCACCGTTGGCCTCCGCCGGGAAGAATTTAAACTCGCGCAGACCATAGTCCATACCCGTCATCAGCTCGGATACGGTGCTGATACCCGGAATCAACGGCACCGGGCCTTCTACAGCCGCTTTCAGCAACGGTTCGGTGATACCGGGGCTGATGACAAACTGCGCGCCCGCGTCGGTCACTTCTTTCAACTGCTGGGGGTTGATAACGGTTCCCGCCCCGACAATCGCTTCCGGAACTTCTTTAATCATGGCACGCAGCGCATCCATCGCCACTGGCGTGCGCAGGGTCACTTCCAGCACGCGAACACCGCCCGCCACCAGCGCTTTAGCCATGGGTACGGCGTGTTCGAGTTTGTTTACCACAATGACCGGAACAACCGGTCCGGTGGTCAGGATCTGTTCTGCACTTGTTTTCCAGTTTTTCATCACGTTTCCTAAGGGTTTCAGTCAGGCCGTAGCTGGCCCGCAGGATGTTCCTGAGCATTACCATACAAGATCGGCGTGACTTACGTCTATCGGTGACGCCAGGTTTTTGAAACCACGGTTCAATTCAGGATGATGAAAAGGTTATACCGCCATGATCTCGCCGGAATCCGTTGCCAGCTGCACTCGCGTGCCATCCTGCCATTGTCTGGTACGCTTGCCGTTGCGGTCGACAAACACCGCTATCCCGCGTGCGGCGGCCAAAATCGCCGCATGAGATTGGGCACCGATGGTGGTAAAACAGACGCCCTCGGTCAGCATGCTGTCTAAGGCCATAATTTCCGAGGGCAAGAGATAATTAGCGATAATTAATGTGGGCGAATGCGCTGGCGGCAGAGTAAACAGAGGATGGCCGAGCAACAGCCCCAGCACCCGCATACCAACGTCATAAACATCGATATACCGTTCACGCAGATACGTATCCTCAATCGCCCGGTATTCATCGGCCATCTGGCTAATCACGCCAAGCCACAACTGCTCGACAGGTGCTGGTTGTTGCTCCAGCCGTTCAAGGGTGGTGTCGAACAACTCGCCATCTTCCAACATCATCTGGTGAGCGGAGAACATTGCCGCCTCATTGTCCGTCAGTTGCTCAGATGTGGTGGCAATCAATATCTCCAGTTCCTGCTTCGCCGCCGCAATCGCCTGACTCAGTCGGGCAATTTCGACGTCTTTTGCGGCCACTGCACGTTGCGTCAATTGTGGCAGGTCACGTTCGATGCGGCAGATCGTCACCGCCAGCACGCCGGACTTTTTTTTCACCACCGCCTCCGGCCCCGCGTTGTCATCGCCAAATTGCGTTGCTGCCAGCGCGGCAAATGCATCGATTGCCTGCTGCGCCTCAGGTCCATGAGCGTGCAACGTAATGACATCACCACATTTGATGCCCAACAGCGCCACATTGTTCATGCTCTTGGCATTCAACACACGGTCGCCATTGACGATTTGTACCTCCGCATCAAATTGATTCAGACAACGGGCAATCGCCGATGCCGGACGGGCGTGAATGCCGGTCGGATTGGTTATTGTCCAGGAAAAGCTTTTGCTGTCGTTGTGCGTGTCAGTTGGCCCCACCGGGAGCGGCATCGTTGGCAACGCCGCGCTCTGCCCCAACTGGGCGTACTTTGCTGTCAGCGCCTGATGTGCCTCTGCCATCACCTGTTCAACCGATTGCCCGGATGCCGCCGCGACCGCTGCCGCCACCGTGCCTTCCACCAGCGGCGCTGCGCAAATCTGCACCCGTGCCATCTTTTCCTCGCCAAGCAGCTCTTTCGCCATGTCGGTACTGAGGATCGCGCTTCCCATATCGACCATCACCAGCACATCGTCATCCAGCACCTCCTCAATGGCCATCATCACCGCGACCGGATCAGTACCAATCGGGTTTTCAGGATCATCAATGCCAGCCGCCAGGGCGAACTTTACTTTTCCCTGCGTCATTTGTGACGCCAGCTCAATCACGCCTTCAGCCAGCTTCCTGCTATGCGAAACCACCACAATATTGACCATAGTTGGATCACCTTATTGAGGACCACGTTTGTTAGCCAACAACCTCACAAAGTGTTTTAAATAACAGATAACTGGAGGTCGCACCGGGGTCCTGGTGTCCGATAGAACGTTCACCAAGATAACTGGCACGCCCTTTTGCGGCCCGCATCGGAATGGTGCTTTTCATCGCGGCCTCGGCCGCCACTAATGTGCTATTCAATGCACTGGTTAGCGGAGCTTCCTGCTGGGTTTGCAACGATGAAACAATGGCCGACAATGTATCCACCATGGTTTTATCACCCGGGTGTGCCATCCCGCGTGCGATGATACGCTCCGTGCCTTCGCGGTACAGGTTGTATAAATCCGTCACCGTTAATTCTTCTTTCGCCATGACACATTCGGCGGCTTTCAGGAAAAAAGTGCCATAGAGTGGCCCGCTGGCACCGCCAATGCTCGACAACAACACCATCCCGGTATTTTTCAAAATGGTGCCAATATCCTTATCTTCCAGCGTCGGCAGTTTCTCTTTGACCTTTTTGAAGCCACGATTCATGTTCAACCCGTGATCGGCATCGCCGATTTCGCGGTCCAGATTGGTCAGAAACTCTTGCTGCTGCTCAAAAACCGTTGCTGAGGCATCCAGCCAATCAATCACCTGTTTTTTGCTTACGACCATTGTTATCCCCCACAGAATGCTCTCTTCCCGCGTCACAGCGGCCTGGCTTTACTGACCAGACCGCGACACCAGGTTACATTTTCCAGCGTAGCGCTGGGGTGCTGACCGGAAAATCCCACAACGTCAGCATCTCTTCGTCGACTTTCAACAGCGTGATCGATACCCCCTGCATGTCGATGGAGCTACAGAACGTCCCCACCAGGTTGCGGGCGATATGGATGTTGCGCGCGGTCAGGATTTCTGCCGTTTTGCGGTACACCGCATACAGCTCTGATAACGGCGTGCCACCCAGCCCATTGACCAGCACAATCACGCTGTCCTGTTCATTCAACGGCTCGGTAGTCTGGCTGTTTTCCACCCACTCGCCTTTATCACCGTCCCACTGCCGCAACACGCGACTATAGGGCGTATTGTCGAGAATTTCGTTGAGCATCTCTGTGACCAGGGTATCGCAGTCACTGTACTTCTCGCGGCGGATACCCGGTTCACCGTGGATACCAATACCAAATTCAATTTCATCATCAGCTAAATCAAAACTTGCCCGGCCCGCAGCGGGCACCGTACAGGCCGACAGTGCCACGCCGATTGAACGCCCACGGTTACTAATACGCGTCGCCAGTTGCACGCATTCATCCAGGCTGTAACCCTCTTCCGCCGCTGCGCCCAGAATTTTCTCTGCCAGCACCGTCGTGGCAACACCACGACGACCTGCGGTGTACAGGCTATCTTTCACCGCCACGTCATCGTCAATCACCGCCACCTGTACCGGAATGCCCTCGCCATGCAGCAATTCAGCGGCGGTTTCAAAGTTAAGAATGTCGCCGGTGTAATTTTTAATCAGCAACAGGATGCCGTTATCGCTGTTGACCTTTTGCGCGCATTCGTACATCTGATCGGGGGTTGGCGAGGTAAAAATATGTCCAGGGCAGGCACCGTCCAACATGCCAAAACCGACAAATCCACCGTGCATCGGTTCATGCCCTGACCCACCACCGGAAATCAGTGCAACCTTCGGTTTATCGGTGCGGCGACAGACATAGAAAGGTTCGATATTGACCGTTAATTCCGGATGCGCCAGGGCAAAGCCTTCAAGTTGTTCCCTGACAACATCATCAACCTTGTTGATTAACTTTTTCATCAATCTTTCCTCGTCATGTCCCCAGGCCGGTGCGGCCTGGGGGGGACTGTTATGGGGTAGTTAAGAGAGGTAATAAGAATTTGTATAATAGAGAGCCGACCGCACCGCCAATTAATGGACCGACAATCGGCACCCAGGCATAGCTCCAATCGGAACCGCCTTTGTTTTTAATCGGCAATAACGCATGCGCGATACGCGGGCCAAGGTCACGCGCCGGGTTGATCGCATAGCCGGTAGGTCCGCCTAATGACAAACCGATACTCCACACCAACACGCCGACCGCATAAGGCCCAAAACCACCGGCAATACCGTTGTGCGAGTTGAAAATCGCCAACACGCCGAATACCAGCATCGCAGTACCGATAATTTCAGTGACCAGGTTCCATTTATAGTCGCGGATAGCAGGACCGGTACAGAAAGTGGCAAGAATTAAGCCGGGATCATCGGAAACATCATAATGGCGCTTATACGTCAGCCAGACGAGGATAGCGCCAAGAAACGCCCCCACCAGTTGGCCGAGCATGTAAACCAGCACCATTCCCGATGGAATGCCCCCCTGAAGCCAGACAGCCAATGTCACTGCCGGATTGAGATGCGCGCCGCTGATCCAGCCGACGGCGTAAACAGCGACCGTCACCGCAAAACCCCACCCTGCGGTAATCACAATCCAGCCGCTACTTCCTCCCTTGGTTTGTTTTAAGACCACGTTGGCCACCACACCGTCGCCAAGCAGAATCAACAGCATGGTGCCGACCATTTCTGATAAAAAGATGTTCATCTTCCTTTCCTTTTATTAACAGTTGATATAACTGGTCGTCTTATGCAAGAACATGCTGAGAATAGAAAGGGAGAAAAAGGCTGTAAAAAATATTTTTTTGTTTAATTCAGAAACGTTATTTTTTCCGGGAAGGTTGCAAAAAGAAACATAATGACGGATGAAAACAGGGTTATTTGAACCCGGTCATACTGTATTCAAAGATGTGAGACATTTCACATCAGTTGTTTAAATAAATAAAAAACAAATTAAATACAATTGGTTAGTTTAAAATAATAGTGAACATTGATGCGGGAAACTATTTCCAGATCGCTGTCACAATTTGGCACGCTGCTTTACCGGGAAGCGTCAAAATACACTACATATAGCGTTATGCTCCGCGCCAGTGATCGGCTCTTACCCTGACAGACTCAATTAATAGCTGGGCCATTTTCAGCAGGAAGGCAATGCATGCGTCTCAATATGAAAGCAATATGGCGGGCATTCATCGCCAAGGATCCGGAGTTATATAACAACCTCACCAGTCTGGACCGCCCGGACATCAAACCCTGGCTGAAACAATCCTGGCTGCGTTGCCGACGCCTGTTGCGTCACGATCACTGGCCACAACAACTTTATGCCCGAGGCATAACCTTTGAGTCGCTGTGCCGCAACCAATCCGAAATGCTGAATATCTCATCCCCCATCATCGAAGATATTTTCGAATATCTTGATGCGCCGGATTGCGCCATCTTCGTGACCGACGAAACCGGTTGCACGTTGAAGTTTTATGCTACGCCGTCGATGGCGATCAGGCTGGCACCGCTCGGGATTCGCGAAAGCATTTATTGGCGCGAAGGCATGATGGGCAATAACGCCATCTCCAGCGCATTGTTGTTGCATGAAACCCTCAGCATCAAGGGCTATGAACATTTCAACCGACATCTGCACCCGTTTGAGATCTGCGCCGCACCGGTGTTCGGCAGCGACAGTACGCTGATGGGGGCGGTGGGGATTATTTTACTTAGCGCTCAGGAGAGCGCCCCGGCGCTGGGGTTGGCGCTGGTGCATTCCATTGAGCAACAGATCACCGCCAAACTGAATACCGATTTGATTCTGGCTGAGTCCAATCAACATCTCAGCGAAGTCCACGCCCTGCTGGATGGCGTGGAGGAAGGGGTACTGGCATGGGATAATAAAGGCACTATCCTCTATCTCAATATCCACGGTAGCGACTTGTTCGGGGTCAAAAGTGAAAAAATTCTCGGCAAAAATATTCACGATATCATCAAGCTACCGCAAAGCATTCTCAATGC
Organism: Pantoea phytobeneficialis; assembly: GCF_009728735.1. Lineage (NCBI taxonomy): Bacteria > Pseudomonadati > Pseudomonadota > Gammaproteobacteria > Enterobacterales > Erwiniaceae > Pantoea > Pantoea phytobeneficialis. The sequence continues at coordinate 3,723,176 of NZ_CP024636.1, read as the reverse complement.
GATCGCTCACAATCGTGAGGTTGATCTATTTGAAACCGCCATCGAATTTGCGGGTTCCTTCATCTCTCTGGCGATTTCACTGAAAATCGTCAAGGGACCGAACAATACCTCGGATCGTTATATCGCTCTGATGCACCCGATTGATCGCATCCGCGAGTTGGTCCATCGCCATAGCGGTATTGGTGCTCGGCTCACCTTTGATGACCTTGATTATGTCGGCACCTCAAATACCATTCGCCGCGTGGTGCGCCTGGCGCAACAGGCGGCGAAAGGTCGAGGTTCGGTGCTGCTGCATGGTGAGGAAGGGTTGGGTAAGTCCTATCTGGCTCAGGCCATTCATAATGCCAGCGAGCGTCAGGATAAGCCCTTTATCACCATCAACTGCCAGGCAATCCCGCGCGAAACCATGACCAGTGAGTTTCTCGGCGGCATCGTCAATGGCGACAAACATGTGATCTCAAAGTTTGAACTGGCCAAAGGCGGCACGCTTTTGTTGGAGAATGTGGAGTACCTGACCACCGAAGTCCAGACCGCCCTGCTGCAACTGCTGAAAACCGGCTTGCTGAGTAAGGCCAACCAACTGCTGGTACCGTTGGATGTACGGCTAATCACCACCACCAGCGTCGATATTAATCAGTACGTGGATGAAAACCGTTTTCGCCGCCATTTGCTGTATGAATTGCAGTCGTTCGATATCCATATCCCCCCTTTGCGCGAACGCAGTGAAGATATTCCGGCGCTGATTAAACGTTATCTGAAGATCATGAGCCGTGAAGTCGACAGCAATCTGTCGTTGTCAGAGGATGCGCTGCAACTGTTGACGCGTTACAGTTGGCCGGGAAATAACCGCGAGTTACGCAATGTGCTCGAGCGGGCTTTTAGTTACAGCGATGGCGCGGTAATCCGCGTCAAAGATATTCCCCTGGCGCTGATTGAACGTATTCGCGATCTGGCCACGCTCCCGCCGTCGAATGGTTTGCATAGCCTCATCGATATGGAACGTGATGCGTTAATTAAAGCCGCCGTCCAGTGTCAGGGCAAAGCCATAAAGATTACTCAGACGCTGAAGATCAGCCGCACCTCATTATGGCGCAAGCTGAAAGCTTTCAATATTCATCTGGAGGATTATAAATCACGTTGAGTTAAGGCATATTGCGTAGCGGCACGATTTATCGTGCGCGTTTTTCACGCACGAAATTGCGCGAAAAATCGCGCCGCTACCATTCTGTTACTCGAACTCGTTCCAGGAACGACCGTCGCGGGTGATCATCGCCACAGAGGCAACCGGTCCCCAGGTACCTGCCTGATAAGGTTTCGGTGCATCCGCATCGGCGCTCCATGCGTCCATGATGGAGTCAACCCAGGTCCATGCCGCTTCCACTTCATCACGACGCACAAACAGCGCCTGAATGCCACGCATGGTTTCCAGCAGCAGGCGCTCATAAGCATCCGCCAGATGGGACTGATTGAAGGTTTCAGAGTAGCTGAGGTCCAGTTTGGTGGTCTGCAATTTGTGTTTATGATCCAGACCCGGCACCTTGTTCAGGATCTCGATATCCACACCTTCATCCGGTTGCAGACGAATCGTCAGCTTGTTCTGCGGCAATTCAGCGTAGGAATCTTTGAACAGGTTCATTTCCGGGTTCTTGAAGTAGACCACCACTTCAGAACACTTGGTCGGCAGACGCTTACCGGTGCGCAGGTAGAACGGCACGCCTGCCCAGCGCCAGTTGTCGATATCGACACGGATCGCCACGAAGGTTTCGGTCGCGCTCTGCTTATTCGCGCCCTCTTCCTCCAGGTAGCCAGGGACTTTTTTACCCTGGACGAAACCGGCGGTGTACTGGCCACGCACGGTTTTGTCGCGCACGTTGCTCTGGTCGATACGACGCAGCGAACGCAGCACTTTGACCTTCTCATCACGAATCGCATCGGCGCTCAGATCAGACGGCGGTGACATGGCGATCATGGTCAGGATTTGCAGCAGATGGTTCTGGATCATGTCACGCATCTGGCCTGCTTTGTCGAAATACCCCCAACGGCCTTCGATACCAACCTCTTCAGCCACGGTAATCTGTACGTGGTCGATAGTGCGATTGTCCCAGTTATTCACAAAGATCGAGTTGGCAAAACGCAAGGCCAGCAGGTTCAATACCGTTTCTTTACCAAGGTAATGGTCGATACGGAAAACCTGGCTCTCTTCGAAGTATTTACCGACGCTGTCGTTAATCTCCTGAGAGGTTTCCAGTGAGGTGCCCAACGGCTTTTCCATCACCACGCGTGCCGGTTTGGCGTTCAGTTTGGCTGAACCCAGACCTTCACAAATCGCACCAAAGGTGCTCGGCGGCATCGCGAAGTAGTTAATGGTGACGCGATTTTTCTGGTCGAGCATTTTGCCCAGACGAGAGAAATGCGAGGTGTCGTTGACGTCGATGTTACAGAAGTCGAGACGGCTGCTGAGTTTGTCCCACAGCGCTTCGTCGATCTTCTCTTTCATGAAGGTTTCCAGCGCTTCACGTACCACTTTGGTATACGCGTCTTTGTCCCACTCCGCGCGCCCCACACCAATGATCCGTGTGGTTTCGTGAATCTGACCGGCTTTTTCCAGCTGATACAGTGAAGGCAACAGTTTCCGGCGCGCAAGATCGCCTTTGGCACCGAAAATCACCAGATCGCATGCCTGGGCTGTTTGTGTTACCGCCATTTTCCTCTCCTCGTTGCAGGATATACCCGGTCGAGCGTCCTCATTTACCGGGTCCTTATTGTAATTTTCTTACAGCACAATGTACTTTTTTCCCGGTTCCAGGACAACCCGAACGGGGGTGTTGCATCAGATAACTCTGCACGCCATTTGCGACTAACGTGTGTTGTCGCGTGCGCTTTCGGCGCTTTTTTCTGTTTCGCGATTTGTCGGGGAAAACCTGGTGCGCGTCAAAGTATGACAAAAAAATCACGTTTACATTTATCCGCTACTGCGTGCGACCGCAGTTTACACGGTATATTGTTCTGAACAGAGCGCCCTTTCATCCAGGAATGAAATTGGCAAAAGTGGTGAGTGGTCATCGGGTTATCAATATGCTGGAACAGATTAAGGCGCAATTACCGACGCTGAGCAAATCGGAACGAAAAGTCGCAGAGCAAATCCTTGCTGCACCTCAGGAGGCGATGCATTCCAGTATCGCTACGCTTGCGCGTGCCGCACAGGTTAGCGAGCCAACGGTGAATCGCTTTTGCCACCGTATGGGTACGCGCGGGTTTCCGGATTTTAAACTGCAACTGGCACAAGGTTTAGCGAAAGGCCCGAACTGGGTCAGCCGGGGTGTGGAAGAAAATGACAGCGTCGAGCGCTACAGTCAGAAAATTTTTGATTCGGCGTTGGCCGGGTTAAGTCGCGTAAGCCAGCAACTGGATATGGCGGTGATTCATCAGGCGGTAAAGGCGCTGACACGGGCGAATAAGATTGCATTTTTTGGTCTGGGAGCCTCCGCCGTCGTGGCCCATGATGCCACCAATAAGTTTCTGCGTTTTAATCTGCCGGTCATCTGGTCAGAGGATATTGTGATCCAGCGCATGAGTTGCATAAATAGTGGACCAAATGACGTTTTTGTTCTCATATCACATACTGGTCGAACCAAAAATATGATAGAACTGGCTCGCCTGGCGCGTGTAAACGCTTCCACCGTTTTGGCTATCACCTCTCCCGGTTCACCGCTTGCAGCAGAAGCCACGCTGGCGCTGACGCTCGATGTCCCGGAAGATACTGATATCTATCTGCCGATGGTTTCCCGCCTGGCACAATTGACCCTGGTCGATGTCCTTGCAACGGGTTTTACCCTTGAGCGTGGCGCCTCTTTTCGCGAAAATCTGAAACGAGTGAAAGAGGCGCTGAGAGATTCGCGCCTGGAGAAGCATGTGCAGCAGGAAATCAATGCACAGCAAAATAATTAACATCGCATTCACATGTGAGTCGAATCACAGCCCATCGATCATATAGAATAGTGACCACAACGTGTCCAGATGACAGGGACACGATACTTAGTCAACGGAGTCCTTCATGTCCAGACGTCTCAGAAGAACCAAGATCGTAACAACCCTCGGCCCGGCAACCGATCGCGATAACAACCTCGAAAAAATCATTGCGGCAGGTGCGAACGTTGTTCGACTAAACTTCTCCCACGGAACCCCGGAAGATCACCAGCTACGCGCAAATAAAGTGCGTGAGATTGCGGCCAAACTGGGTCGCCATGTCGCCATTCTCGGCGATTTACAGGGTCCTAAAATTCGTGTTTCGACCTTCAAAGAAGGTAAAGTGTTCCTCAATGTCGGCGACCGTTTCCTGCTGGATGCCAGCCTGGGTAAAGGTGAAGGCGACAAAGAGAAAGTCGGCATCGACTATAAAGGTCTGCCGGCGGATGTGGTGCCAGGTGACATTCTGCTGCTGGACGATGGTCGCGTGCAGTTGAAGGTGCTGGAAGTTCAGGGCATGAAAGTGTTCACCGAGGTGACCGTCGGCGGCCCGCTTTCCAACAATAAAGGCATCAACAAACTGGGTGGTGGCCTGTCAGCCGAAGCGCTGACCGAGAAAGATAAGGCCGATATCCTCACCGCAGCAAAAATTGGCGTAGATTATCTGGCCGTCTCTTTCCCGCGTTGCGGCGAAGATATGAACTATGCGCGCCGTCTGGCGCGTGATGCCGGTTGCGATGCCAAACTGGTCGCAAAAGTGGAACGTGCTGAAGCGGTTGCCACGCAGGAAGCGATGGATGACATTATCCTCGCCTCTGACGTTGTGATGGTGGCGCGCGGTGATCTTGGCGTGGAAATTGGCGATCCGGAACTGGTCGGTATCCAGAAGGCACTGATTCGTCGTGCGCGTCAGCTGAATCGTACCATCATTACCGCGACACAGATGATGGAGTCGATGATTACCAACCCGATGCCAACCCGTGCAGAAGTTATGGACGTGGCAAACGCCGTGTTGGATGGCACCGACGCGGTAATGCTGTCAGCAGAAACGGCTGCCGGTCAGTACCCGGCGGAAACCGTGTCTGCGATGGCAAAAGTGTGTCTGGGTGCGGAGAAAATCCCAAGTGTCAATGTGTCCAAGCACCGTCTTGAAGTGCAGTTCGACAACATTGAAGAAGCCATCGCCATGTCTGCCATGTACGCCGCAAACCATTTGCAAGGCGTTACCGCGATTATCACCATGACCGAATCTGGCCGTACCGCGCTGATGACCTCCCGTATCACCTCCGGTCTGCCGATCTTCGCGATGTCACGTCATGAACGCACTCTGAACCTGACTGCGCTTTACCGCGGTGTAACGCCGGTTTACTTTGACAGCAACAATGATGGTGTTGCCGCTGCGCACGATGCCATTAACCTGCTGCGTGACAAAGGTTTCCTCGTTTCAGGCGACCTGGTGATTGTCACCCAGGGTGATGTCATGGCGACCACAGGCACCACCAATACCAGCCGTGTACTGCGCGTAGATTAATTACGCCCTCTGACAGCGGCTGTAACATTATGGACAACGCGACTGCTTCGGCAGTCGCGTTTTATTTTCTCTGACAAGGAGGCCAGATGGCCCGCTATCAACCGATAACTCAACTCACCGGGCGCGTGCTGCTGTTTCCGCTGGCGTTGGTGTTGTTCGAGTTTGCCACCTATATCGCCCACGACATGATTCAACCCGGTATGTTGTTGGTGACGCAAGAGTTTCAGGTCGGCCCGGAATGGGTATCGACCTCACTGACGGCTTACCTGATGGGCGGCGTGGTGTTGCAATGGCTGCTTGGGCCGCTCTCCGACAAATATGGTCGACGGCCCGTATTGCTGTTCGGCATCCTGTTCTTTGCCGCCGCCTGTATGCTGACCACGCTGGTGCAGAACATCGAACAATTCGTGGCACTGCGTTTTATTCAGGGGATCAGCCTGTGCTTTATCGGCGCGGTCAGCTATGCGGCGGTACAGGAGGCTTTCGCTGAAGCGCTTGCCGTGCGCATGATGGCGTTAATGGCCAATGTGGCTCTGCTCGCCCCGTTAGCAGGACCGCTGGCGGGGGCCGCCTGGCTCAGCGTTGGCGACTGGCGCAGCATGTTCTGGTTATTCGCCGCCTGTAGCATCGTGGCGTTTGTGGTGTTGTGGCGCATCATGCCGGAGACGGCCGGTGATCGTAGCCATTCCATTGCCCTGCCGACGCTGGCGCGTGGCTATGGTCGTCTGGCGCGTGACCGCCAGGTGATGTATGGCTCTTTCGCCATCGGTCTGGTTTTTATCCCCATCCTGACCTGGGTAGCGTTATCCCCGGTGATCCTGATGCATGATGAAGGGTTATCTCGCCTGCATTATGCCTTGCTGCAATTACCGGTATTCCTCGCGATGATTGCCGGAAACCTGACGCTCGGTAAGCTGGCCGGTCGGGTGCCGATTGAGCAACCGGTAAAATTTGCCGCATGGCCAATTTTGCTTGGTCTGAGCATTGCGCTGCTGGCGAACCTGCTCAATAGCCACAGCTACCTGCTGCTGACGGCAGGATTGAGTTTGTACGCTTTTGGTGCCGGGATGGTTAACGCCGGTTTGTACCGTCTGACGCTGTATGCCAGCAACGAAGGGAAAGGCAGTATCGCCGCGATGCTCGGGATGATCAGCATTCTTACCCTGGCGATAGGTATCGAGCTGGCAAAAAGTGGTTATTTCAGCGGGGGTACACCGTGGTTCAGCGCGATTAACTTTATCAGCGGAGTGATGTGGTTTGGCCTGGTCACGCTGTTCCTGCGTGAACGTAAACGCCGTAGCCAGCTGGCTGAGGTGTGATTAATCAGGTGTTGAGTATCTGGCAAACATTATTCAACGCCTGAAATTGATCATATTTTCAGCGAAAAATTTCGCTTAAGATAATTGATGAAAAGATTTCATGATAGTGCAGTGAACTTTATTTTTGTGTATTTTATCGCCAACCTTATCATTAACTCAAATAGCCCGTGGACGTGCATAAAAATAAAATTTACTGCACAATGGCCGACTCCAATTAATTCGCAGCGGAAATTAACGCGCCAGGCCCGGTAAAAAAGGTCCTTCCTGCTTCGGGCAAGAAAAACCATCTAACCTTCTGCTTATAAACATAATTATTTAACTACGCCCGTTTACTCATCAGGCGATCGGTTATTATCGTCCCAAAAACACATTTTATTAGTTAATTTTACTGAAGTCTCACCTGACATTTTCTTATCCAAAAACTTACACTTGCCTGACACTTTACTGCGCATTAGGCTGTGCCCGCTGTTTAAGGATTAACGTAATTCAACACGGGATATAAAATGAAAAAAACTACTGTTGCGGTAATGATGATGGCCGCACTTTCAGGGAGCGCTTACGCTGAATCTGCGCAATTTATGCCAAACTTTTCAGCGGATAGCGTAAGTGTTGCAACCTCTATCGGGATGCTGGGCGGGAAATCGAAAGAACTGGTTTATGACACCAGCAACGCACGTAAAATTAGCCAGCTCGACTGGAAAATTAAAAACGTGGCGATCCTGAAAGGTGATTTCTCCTGGGATGCCTTCTCCTTTCTGACCCTGAACGCGCGTGGCTGGACCTCACTGGCTTCCGGTTCTGGCCATATGGATGACTACGACTGGCAGAACGCTAACCAGTCAAGCTGGACCGATCACTCATCACACCCCAGCACAGACGTGAACTACGCCAACGAATACGACCTGAATGTTAAAGGTTGGTTCTTGCAGGGTGATGATTACAAAGTGGGTGCTGTCGCAGGTTATCAGGAAACGCGTTTCAGCTGGACCGCGACCGGTGGTTCCTACAATTACGATAACGGCGCATTCCAGGGCAACTTCCCGAACGGTCAGGCAGGCATTGGCTACAGCCAGCGCTTCTCTATGCCGTACATTGGGTTAGTGGGCCAGTACCGTATCAACGATTTTGAATTCAACGCACAGTTCAAATTCAGTGATTGGGTTCGCGCACACGATAACGACGAACACTATCTGCGTGATTTGACCTTCCGTGAGAAAACATCGAACTCACGTTACTACGGCGCGTCAGTAGATGCGGGTTACTACTTCACTGCGAATGCGAAAGTGTTTGCTGAATTCACTTACAGCAAATATGAAGAAGGGAAAGGCGGTACTCAGGTGATCTACACCCCTACCGGCGAATCAGCCTCTTATGGCGGTGATGCTGCGGGTATCTCCAACAAGAACTATACCGTTACTGTTGGTCTGCAATATCGCTTCTGATGCAATGAACCTGTCGGGAGCACATCCCGACAGGTTTTTCCGTTATTTGCGTGGGTAAAGATCTTTACGCACGTAGGGTTCAATATCCCCCTCTTTGCGCGTCTTCAGTAATTTCAGAATCCAGGTGTACTGCTCGGGATGAGGACGGACAAAAATCTCCACCTCCTCATTCATACGCCGCGCCAGGGTTTTATCATCGGCATCCAGCAGATCATCCATCGGCGGACGGACATAGACCTCAAGACGATGCGTTTCGCTGTTATACACCGGAAACAACGGCACCACGCGCGCACGACACACCTTCATCAGACGCCCAACGGCAGGTAATGTCGCTTTATAGGTGGCAAAGAAATCGACAAACTCGCTGTGCTCGGCACCGTGATCCTGGTCCGGCAGATAATAGCCCCAATAGCCCTGGCGCACCGAGCTGATAAAGGGTTTGATACCGTCGTTACGCGCATGCATGCGGCCACCGAAACGGCGACGCACGGTGTTCCACACATAATCCATCAGTGGATCGCTTTGATTATGGAACATCGCCGCCATCATCTGACCTTCAGACGCCAGCAGCATGGCAGGAATATCAACACCCCAGCCGTGTGGCACAAGGAAAATAACGTTTTCGTTATTGGTCTGTAACTGATCGATAATTTCACGACCATACCAGTCAACACGCTGACGCACGCGCGCCGGGTCGCGGATGCCTAATTCGGCCATCATCACCATCGCCTGCGGCGCAGTGGCAAACATCTGGTCGACAATGGTTTCGCGTTCCGCTTCGCTTAATTCAGGCAGACAGTAATAAAGATTGATCAATGCACGACGACGCGCGCTTTTCGCCAGCTTTCCAGCCAGTTTGCCCAGACCACCCAGCACCGGATCGCGAACTTTAGCAGGCAACATCGCCATGCCAGCAAGCGCCCCAATCGCCAGCCAATTGCCCCAGTATTTCGGCTTTAAAAAAGAACGTTGAAAAACGGGTATAAACTCAATGTTATTTTTTTTACGGGTTTCCATGCACTCGCCTCTGACAATGACCGGTCAATAATAGTGACGATGACTAATTTTGCAATCTTCGTGCGTCAGATAGCAAAAAACCGACGAAGAATCCGTCGGTTTTTACTCACTACTCGCGATAAAGCGTTATTTCAACGCCAGCTGTGGCAGGTACGATTTCACATCCGCCAGATAGCTGGTTCGTTCTTTACCGGTCAAACCTTCCATACGTGGCAGCTTCGCTGTCAGCGGATTCACCGCCTGATTATTGATCCAAATTTCATAGTGCAGGTGTGGGCCGGTTGAACGCCCGGTATTACCGGAGAGGGCGATACGATCGCCGCGTTTCACTTTCTGGCCCGGTTTCACCAACACTTTGCTCAGATGCATGTAGCGCGTCATATACTGACGACCATGTCGAATCGCCACGTAATTACCAGCGGCACCGCCATTCTTTGCCACCACCACTTCACCGTCGCCCACCGCCAGGACCGGCGTGCCAATCGGCAATGCAAAGTCGACACCACGGTGCGGCGCAATGCGACCGGTGACCGGATTCAGACGACGCGGGTTAAAGTTGGATGAGACGCGGAACTGCTTCACCGTTGGGAAACGCATAAAACCACGCGCCAGACCAGAACCATTGCGATCATAGAATTTGCCGTCTTCGGCGCGGAACGCATAGTAATCCTTGCCACCAGTTCGCAGACGAACACCGACCAATTGGCTTTGTGCGCTTTTACCGTTCAGCATTTCACGAGACATCAGCACGCTGAACTGATCGCCAGCACGCAGCTTGCGGAAATCCATCTGCCACTGCAACGCCTTGATCACATTGCTGGTTTCCGCACTGGTTAATCCGGCACTGCGGGCGCTGGCGGCAAAACTGCCACGCACTTCACCTTTCAGCACGCTGTTCTGCCATTCACCCTTTTGCAGCTCCTGCTGCATTTTATAGCTGCCATTCGGCTGGCGCTCATAACGACGGGTTTCACGGCGATCCATTTCCCAGCTGAAGGTCTGCAACTGACCGTCGGCATTCAGTGTCCAGCTCAGCTGCTGTCCCACGCGCAGACCGCGTAGATCTTTGTCGCTGCTGACCAGGGCATTGATGTCGCTCAGATCGATACCGTATTGATTCAACGCGCTACTCAGGGTATCCCCGGAAGATACGGTGTAATCATGGACGTTCGGATTTTCCGGTACGTCTTTATCGATATCATCCGCAGGAATATCTTCTTCCGGTTCCGGCTCAGGCGCGGTCTGATCGATCGGCTCACTGGCTTCCGGCAACAGATGCGGGGATTCGAACTTGTCCAGTGTGATGCTTTTAACAACCGGCGTATCGTCACTGGGATGATAAACATAGGGCCGCCATACTGCGACGGCCAGAGTGATAACAGTTAATGACCCCAGCATAACGCGGTGGGGGCGCGGCAAATTATTAAATGCGAGGGCGACAGAGCGGGCTATCTGCTGCACTTTTACCTATTCCTCTATGCTCCATTCAGGCAGCTTGCATACTGGCTCGACAACTGTGAGAGGAATTTCACGTAGCTGTCTTTGGTTAAGCTGATCCCCATGCCCAACGGATCCAGGGTGCCTTTACGCACATTGGTTCCCCGTGACACTGCATCGATGACTGCTGGCCTGAATTGTGGTTCAGCGAAAACGCATGTGGCTTTCTGCTCAACCAACTGTGTTCGTATCTGATTTAAACGCTGTGCGCCCGGTTGGATCTCAGGATTGACGGTAAAATGCCCTAATGGTGATAAACCGTAATGTTTCTCAAAGTAGCTATAAGCGTCGTGAAAAACGAAGTAACCCTTATTCCGCACCGGCGCGAGCTGCGCGCCAATGTGTTTGTCGGTATCCGCTAATTCTGCCTCGAACTGATGCAGGTTTGCGTCTAGTTTGGCCTTGCTTTGCGGCATAAGTTCCAATAATTTCCCATGGATTGCAACCGCTGATTGCCTTGCTATCTCTGGGGACATCCACAAATGCATATTAAACTCACCGTGATGGTGATGTTCATCAGACACGTCTTGTTGACCAGACTTTACTGATTCCTTACTCAACTCTGCATCATGTTCGTGCTCGTCATCATCGATACCACGAATCAAAAGTGGTTTAACTCCTGCAATATCAGCAATTTCGAGGTTTTTATTTGCCGGAAGTTGCGCCGCCGATTTAGTCAGGAACGCCTCCATTTCAGGGCCAACCCAAACCACTAAGTCCGCGTTTTTTATACGTTTTACATCTGAAGGGCGTAGTGCATAATCATGCTCAGACGCACCATCCGGCAAAAGCACTTCAACCGGCGTGACGCCATCGGCGATCGCAGCGGCAATGAATCCAATGGGTTTAATCGAAGCAACAACCGCAGCCGATGCTGGCAGAGCAAAAGAAGCAGCCATTGCTGCCGCAGGAAGGGTAAAAGCAAGGCGCTTTTTAATGTGTAACATAATGCGTCATTCCATCGTGACCAGTTGATGGAATGTGATATTATAACATCCGAAATTCTGTGCAACCTGTAAATATCATGCCTTCACTTGTTACGCTCGAAAACATCTCTGTGAAATTCGCTCAGCGTCCGGTACTTGCGGGTATCAGCCTCAAACTGGAGCCGGGAAGAATTTTAACGTTACTTGGCCCTAACGGTGCCGGGAAATCGACCCTGGTGCGCGTCGTGCTGGGTCTGCTGACGCCCGATAGCGGCGAAGTGAAACGCGACGCCAATTTACGTATTGGTTATGTGCCGCAAAAGCTGCATATCGACCCTACCCTGCCGATTAGCGTCGAACGCTTTATGCGTTTATCGCGTGGCAGTCGCGCCGATGCCATCCTGCCAGCGTTGAAGCGCGTGCAGGCGGGCCATCTGTTGCACGCACCGTTGCAGAAATTATCCGGTGGTGAAACCCAACGAGTCCTGTTGGCCCGCGCGCTGCTCAGTGACCCGCAATTGCTGGTACTGGATGAACCGACACAAGGGGTGGATGTGAATGGTCAGGTCGCGCTGTATGACCTGATTGACCAACTGCGCCGCGAGCTTAACTGCGGTGTGCTGATGGTGTCGCACGATCTGCATCTGGTTATGGCAAAAACCGACGAAGTGCTGTGCCTCAATCATCATATCTGCTGTTCCGGCACCCCGGAGGCGGTATCGCAACACCCGGAATTCATCGCCATGTTTGGTCCGCGCGGTGCACAGCAACTGGCTATCTATCGCCACCATCATAATCATCGTCACGATTTACAGGGACGCATCGTTCTGCGCAAAGGAAACGGCCCGTCATGATTGAACTGTTATTACCCGGCTGGCTGGGTGGTGTGTTTCTGGCACTGGCCGCCGGTCCCCTCGGCGCTTTTGTCGTCTGGCGTCGTATGTCCTACTTTGGTGACACCCTGGCGCACGCGTCACTGCTTGGTGTGGCATTCGGCCTGCTGTTTAACGTTAACCCCTATTATGCGGTGATCGTGGTCACGGTCTGCCTCGCGTTGGGGCTGGTGTGGCTTGAGCGGCGTCCTCATCTGGCCATTGATACCCTGCTGGGCATTATGGCGCACAGCGCGTTATCGCTGGGCCTGGTGGTGGTCAGCCTGATGTCCGGGGTTCGAGTTGATTTAATGGCGTATCTGTTCGGTGACCTGCTGGCAGTCACACCGCAGGATTTGTGGATGATGGGTGGGGGTGTGGCGATTGTGCTGGCGGTGATGGCATGGCAGTGGCGTTCTTTGCTGTCAATGACTATCAGCCCGGAGCTGGCGCAGGTCGACGGTGTCAATATTCAACGTACACGTCTGATGTTGATGCTGGTCACTGCGCTGACCATTGGCGTGGCGATGAAATTTGTCGGTGCGCTGATTATTACCTCATTGCTGATCATCCCGGCGGCCACCGCACGCCGCTTTTCCCGTTCGCCTGAGCAGATGGCGGGGTCTGCGGTAATCATCGGTATTCTCGCGGTGACCGGCGGTTTAAGCTTTTCAGCGTTGTACGACACGCCTGCCGGTCCTTCGGTGGTGCTCTGCGCAGCCATGCTGTTTATCATCAGCATGGCAAAAAAACCGGCGTCCTGACGCCGGTTTACTCTTCGCGCGAAATGCCGAAGTGACGATACGCATGCTGCGTTGCCATACGGCCACGCGGCGTGCGTTGAATGAACCCTTGTTGGATCAGGAAGGGTTCAATCACATCCTCAATGGTTTCACGCTCTTCACCGATGGCAGCAGCCAGGTTATCCAGCCCCACCGGCCCGCCCATAAACTTATCGATAATCGCCAGCAACAGCTTACGATCCATATAGTCAAAACCCTGGCTGTCGACATTCAGCATATCCAGCGCGCTGGCGGAAACGTCTCCACTCATGTTGCCATTGGCGCGTACTTCGGCAAAGTCACGCACACGGCGCAGCAGACGGTTCGCAATACGTGGTGTACCGCGTGAACGACGGGCGATTTCCAGCGCGCCTTCCTCACTTAATGTCAGGCCAAGACAGGCGGCGCTACGACCCACAATATGTTGCAGGTCAGCCACGTTGTAGAACTCAAGGCGCTGAACAATGCCAAAGCGATCGCGCAGCGGCGAAGTCAATGAACCCGCACGCGTTGTGGCACCAATCAGGGTAAAGGGAGGGAGATCCAGCTTGATCGAGCGCGCCGCCGGGCCTTCGCCAATCATAATATCCAGCTGGTAATCTTCCATCGCCGGATAAAGGACCTCTTCCACCACCGGTGACAGCCGATGGATCTCATCGATGAACAGCACATCATGCGGTTCAAGGTTGGTCAGCATCGCCGCCAGATCCCCTGCTTTCTCCAGCACCGGCCCCGAAGTGGTGCGCAGATTGACACCCATTTCATTGGCGACAATGTTTGCCAGCGTGGTTTTGCCGAGGCCCGGGGGACCAAAAATTAACAGATGATCGAGCGCATCACCGCGCAACTGCGCAGCCTTGATGAAGATCTCCATCTGTTCACGCACCTGTGGCTGACCGACATATTCTGCCAGCAGCTTAGGACGGATGGCGCGGTCAAGACTCTCTTCTTCGTTGACACTGCCGGCCGAGACCAGGCGATCGGCTTCAATCATGCATTACCTCAAATGGCTGCGCGCAGGGCTTCACGGATCAGGGTTTCACAATCCGCATCGGGTCGGCCAATTTTGCTGACCATACGGCTGGCTTCCTGCGGTTTATACCCCAGCGCTACCAGCGCCGCAACCGCTTCTGCTTCGGCGTCGTTGTTCTCTGGTGCCGCAGATGGCGTGGTCAGGGTAAAGGCGTTATCACCACCAAACAGGTCGCCATGCATCCCTTTGAAGCGGTCTTTCATCTCGACAACCAGACGCTCGGCGGTTTTTTTCCCGACGCCGGGGAGTTTCACCAGCACCGCAATCTCTTCTTTTTCCACGGCGGTAACGAACTGCTGAGCCGACATGCCGGAGAGGATCGCCAGTGCCAGTTTTGGCCCCACGCCGTTGACCTTGATTAGCTCGCGGAATAGCGCTCGCTCCTGCTTGCTGTTAAAGCCGAACAGCAGTTGCGCATCTTCACGCACCACGAACTGGGTGAAGATGATGGCTTCCTGATTGAGTTCAGGCAGCTCATAGAAGCAGGTCATTGGCATATGCACTTCGTAACCGACACCGTGCGCCTCAATCAACACCAGCGGCGGCTGTTTTTCCAGAATATTGCCTCGTAGACGACCAATCACCTGAACGCTTCCTTATTTGTATGAACCCGTATGGCGGCTATTTATAACATAAAAAAGGCTGGATGAATATCCAGCCTGATGGGGGTGTTCGTTAGCCCGATCGTAGCCTGCCGCGCGTCAGCACCAGTTTGCTGTCACTCATCCGTGCGGCATTCTGGCTGACGTGGCAGTGAGTGATGGCAATCGCCAACGCATCGGCCGCATCGGCCTGGGGATTCGCCGGTAACTTCAGTAAGGTTCGCACCATGTGCTGCACCTGGCTTTTCTCCGCGCTACCGATGCCGGTAACCGTCTGCTTCACCTGGCGCGCCGCGTATTCAAACACCGGCAAATCGAGATTCACCGCGGCAACAATCGCCGCACCACGAGCCTGTCCCAGCTTCAGCGCAGAATCCGCGTTTTTCGCCATAAACACCTGTTCGATGGCAAAAAAGTCCGGGGAAAATTGGGTGATGATTTCGCTGACGCCAGCGTAAATCAGTTTGAGACGGGAAGGCAGGTCGGTCACGTTGGTGCGGATACAGCCGCTGCCCAGGTAACTGAGCTGGCGGCCGGTCTGACGAATAACACCGTAACCGGTGACGCGCGAGCCGGGATCGATCCCGAGAATTATTGCCATAGCGCGCCTCCGGCAGGTTGCGGTTGAGAAAACGCCATTACAGCGTTTCCGCCACCTCATCAGAAATTTCACCGTTATGGTAAACTTCCTGCACGTCGTCACAATCTTCCAGCATATCAATCAGACGCAGCAGTTTTGGTGCGGTTTCCGCATCCAGATCGGCTTTGGTCGATGGGATCATGGTGACTTCAGCTTCATCGGCTTTCAGGCCAGCGGCCTCCAGCGCATCGCGCACTGCGCCCAACTGTTCCCAGGCGGTGAAGACATCAATCGCACCATCATCGTAGCTCACGACATCTTCCGCACCGGCTTCCAGCGCAGCTTCCATCAGGGTATCTTCATCCTGGCCCGGAGCAAACGAGATCACGCCTTTTTTGCTGAACAGGTAGGAAACGGAGCCGTCTGTGCCGAGGTTGCCACCCGTTTTGGTGAAGGCATGACGCACTTCGCCCACGGTACGGTTACGGTTGTCACTCAGACACTCAACCATGACCGCTGAACCACCCGGCCCGTAGCCTTCATAGATGATGGTTTCCATGTTGGAATCATCTTCACCACCCACGCCACGCGCGATTGCACGGTTCATGGTGTCACGGGTCATGTTGTTGGACAGGGCTTTGTCCATTGCAGCACGCAGGCGCGGGTTAGAACCGGCATCGCCACCACCCAGTTTCGCGGCAGTGACCAGCTCACGAATGATTTTGGTGAAGATTTTACCGCGCTTTGCATCCTGAGCAGCCTTACGGTGCTTGGTGTTTGCCCATTTACTATGTCCGGCCATTTCTCATCTCTCGTCTATTGCACGGGCTATCTTGCTGGCGGTGTACAACCTCGCTGCGCCGATAACGCCCGTCTGTTTAAGTCTGCAATGCAGTTAGACCGCATCGAATAAATAAAAATCTTAAAGAATTTGCCGCCGGAAAAACGCGCGGCGGCTGGCATTCAGATAAATTCTTCAATTGCCTGGCGGTTACTCCAGGACTTGGTCAGGGCTGCTGCATCCGCGGGAGCCAGCCACCGCGCGGCAAGGTGTTCGCTGAGGATCACCTCGCGCTCGGCGGGCAGTGCCAACCTGAACCAGTGCTCGCGGTTGTGGGTGGTACCCGGGGCGTAGCGGTGGCGATAATGCGGGAAGATCTCAAATTCGATCTGTTTGTGGCAATCCACCAGCGCCAGCTGTTCATTCACCACATCAATCGCCAGTTCTTCCTGCACTTCACGCTGAGCGGCCTGAAGCGGGGTTTCCCCGGCTTCGAGGCTGCCGGTGACCGATTGCCAGAAGCTGTCGTCATCACGGCGTTGCAGCATCAACACCCGGCCCGAGTCCTGAGCAAAAATCACCACCAGAACCGAAACCGGATGCTTATAACCCATTATTTATTCTCGAGCTTGTCTTTCTTCGGTGCCAACTGAATCCCCAGATCCGCCAGCGCGGCCGGATTGGCTTCGCTTGGCGCTTCGGTCATCAGACAGGCCGCCGCAGTTGTTTTCGGGAAGGCGATAACATCACGAATGTTGTCAGTGCCGGTCAGCAGCATGGTGACGCGGTCCAGACCGAAAGCCAGACCCGCATGCGGTGGCGTACCATATTTCAGTGCATCCAGCAGGAAGCCGAACTTCTCGCGCTGTTCTTCTTCAGCAATGCCGAGAATGCTGAACACCGCCTGCTGCATGTTGCCATTGTGGATACGTACCGAACCGCCGCCCACTTCATAACCGTTGATCACCATATCGTAAGCGTTGGCGATTGCCTGCTCCGGGTTAGCCGCCAGCTCTGATGCCGTCATCTCTTTCGGCGAGGTGAACGGATGGTGCATCGCCGCCAGACCGCCTTCGTCATCCGCTTCGAACATCGGGAAGTCGATCACCCACAGCGGTGCCCAGGCTTTGTCATTGGTGATTTGCAGGTCGCGCCCCACTTTCAGACGCAGCGCACCCAGCGCATCTGACACCACTTTGGCGCGGTCAGCACCAAAGAAGATCACATCACCATCCTGCGCACCGGTACGCTCCAGGATCGCGGCCACAATCTCAGGACTCAGGAACTTCGCAACCGGGCTTTGAACCCCTTCGAAGCCTTTCGCCAGCTCGTTGACCTTCATCCACGCCAGGCCTTTCGCGCCGTAGATCTCAACGAACTTACCGTATTCATCAATCTGTTTACGGCTCAGGGTCGCACCACCCGGAACACGCAACGCTGCCACACGGCCTTTCACGTCGTTCGCCGGGCCAGAGAACACCTGGAACTCAACGTTTTTCAGCAGATCAGCAACATCTACCAGTTCCATCGGGTTGCGCAGGTCAGGCTTATCGGAACCGTAACGACGCATCGCTTCCGCGAAGGTCATCTGCGGGAAGCTACCGAGATCAACACCTTTGATATCCAACCACAGTTCACGGATCAGACGTTCCATCACTTCACGCACCTGCTCGGCGGTCATGAAGGAGGTTTCAACGTCGATCTGGGTGAATTCAGGCTGGCGGTCAGCGCGCAGGTCTTCGTCGCGGAAGCATTTGACGATCTGATAGTAACGGTCAAAACCGGACATCATCAGCAGCTGTTTGAACAGCTGCGGAGACTGCGGCAGCGCATAGAATTTACCTTTATGCACGCGGCTCGGTACCAGGTAATCACGCGCGCCTTCCGGTGTGGCTTTGGTCAGCATCGGGGTTTCGATATCGAGAAAACCTTCGCTATCCATAAAGCGACGCACGAAGCTGGTGATTTTCGCGCGAGTTTTCAGACGCTGCGCCATTTCCGGACGACGCAGGTCAAGGTAACGGTATTTTAAGCGTGCTTCTTCGCTGTTGACCTGGTTGGAGTCCAACGGCAGCGGCTCAGCACGGTTAATGATGTTCAGGTCGTGGGCAAAGATTTCAATCTCGCCGGTTGCCATGTCGCTGTTTTTATTCTTCTCATCACGCGCACGCACGGTGCCGGTAATCTGAATACAGAATTCGTTACGCAGCTCAGACGCCAGCTGGAAAGCCTCCTGGCGATCGGGATCGAAGAACACCTGCACGATGCCTTCACGATCGCGCATATCGATAAAAATCAGGCTACCCAGATCGCGACGGCGGTTTACCCAGCCGCAAAGAGTGACTTGCTGACCCACATGAGACAGATTGAGCTGTCCGCAATATTCTGTACGCATAACGTATCCTTTTAACTTCGCCGCTGCTGCTGACAACATCAGGCCGCGTAACCTTCTGAGATGCTGCCGCAAAAAAGGCGGCTATTATAATGGAAAAAGCCAGACAGGATAAGTAGAGCCGCGCCAAAGCCAACAAAACATCTGCTTTTGTCACAGCTTGTTATCCCACGGTTGCGAAAACCGGTTAACCTGTGGCGGATTTTACCGCCTGGAGATCATTTTTGACGCTACGTATTGGTTTGCCGCAGTGGCAGCATCCACACTGGAAACAATTTGGCCTGGAGACACTGGCGGATTACGCGCAGTTATTCGATTGTGTCGAAGGCAACACCACCCTCTACGCCCTGCCGAAACCGGAAGTCGTCCAGCGCTGGTACGATATGACCCACGATGATTTCCGCTTCTGCTTTAAATTTCCCGCCAGCATTAGCCACCAGGCTGCACTGCGTCAGTGCGATGACTTGCTGGCTGAGTTTTTCCGCCTGCTGGACCCGTTAGCCAACCGCATCGGCCAATATTGGCTACAACTGCCCTCCACCTTTGCTCCGGCACAGCTGCATGACCTGTGGCAATTTCTGGATAGCCTGCCACGCCGCTTCAGCTATGGCGTGGAAGTGCGCCACGCGGCGTTCTTCGCTAAAGGGGAAGCCGAGCGCGCCCTGAATCGCGGCCTGCAACAGCGTGGGGTAAATCGGGTGATCCTCGATAGCCGCCCGGTGCATGCTTCACAATCGCAAACTGCCGCCGCCATTGAAGCACGCAGAAAGAAGCCGCGCGTACCACCGCATGCAGTGCGCACCGGGCAGCAACCGATGGTCCGTTTTATCGGGAGCGATAGCGTGACCGAAAGCCTGCCGCTGTTTCAACCGTGGCAGAGTAAGCTGGCGGAATGGCAGGTGGAGAGCGATCCACTGCTGTTTATCCATACCCCGGATATGGGCGAGGTTTTCCCGCTGATTCAGGCATTGTGGCCACAGTTGCAGCAACTGGAACCGTGTCTGCCCGCCCTGCCCGTCTGGCCGCAGCAATCGAGCCTGTTCTGATCGCGCAGGCTACACTCATGGGAAACGGGTGCAGCCTGCGGCAGTTTCTGCCAGAATAGCGCCCTTTCCGTTTTCTCTCCGGATATTTCATTATGTCTGACCGCGATACGCTATTTTCCGCGCCCATTAATAAATTGGGTGACTGGACCTTTGACGAGCGCGTGGCTGAAGTCTTTCCTGATATGGTTCAGCGCTCGATCCCTGGTTATTCCAACATCATTTCGATGATTGGCATGCTGGCAGAACGCTTTGTCCAGCCCAACAGCCAGGTCTACGATCTCGGCTGCTCGCTGGGTGCGGCGACGCTTTCGGTGCGCCGCAATATCCATGTGCCGGGTTGCCAGATCATTGCAGTCGATAATTCACCGGCGATGGTGGAACGCTGCCGTCGTCATATCGACGCTTTCCGTGCCGATACGCCGGTTCAGGTGTTAGAAGCGGATATCCGCGATATTCCGATCGAAAACGCTTCCCTGGTGGTGTTGAACTTTACGTTGCAATTCCTCGAACCCGATGCACGCGTGCTGCTGCTGGAGAAAATCGCTCAGGGGTTGAACCCGGGCGGCGCGCTGGTGCTGTCTGAGAAATTCAGCTTTGAAGATGCTGAAGTCGGCGAGTTGCTGTTTAACATGCATCACGACTTTAAGCGGGCCAATGGCTACAGCGAGCTGGAGATCAGTCAAAAGCGCAGCATGCTGGAAAACGTGATGTTGACCGACAGCGTAGAAACCCATAAGGCCCGTCTGAAACAGGCCGGTTTTGGTCACGCAGAGTTGTGGTTCCAGTGCTTTAACTTTGGCTCACTGGTGGCGTTGAAATGATTGATTTTGGCAGGTTCTATCAACAAATCGCGACCGGCCCGCTCGCCAGTTGGCTGGAAGTGTTACCGGCACAGGTTGCGGCCTGGCAGCGTGAAAATTTGCACGGCCACTTTCGCAACTGGGAAAAGTCGGTTGAACACCTTCCGGCGCTGGTGCCGCATAAACTTGATTTACTCCATAGCGTCAGTGCCCAGCAGGATGATTTAACCGAGCGTCAGCGCGCCGGGATTGAGAAACTGCTGCGTAATTTGATGCCGTGGCGCAAAGGGCCGTTTTCCCTGTACGGCACCGAGATCGACACCGAATGGCGTTCGGACTGGAAGTGGCAGCGTGTGTTGCCGCATATCTCGCCGCTGGCGGGCCGTACCGTGCTGGATGTCGGCTGCGGTAGCGGTTATCACATGTGGCGCATGGTCGGTGCGGGCGCGCAGTTGGTGGTGGGCATCGACCCGATGCAGTTGTTTCTCTGTCAGTTCGAAGCGGTGCGTAAACTGTTGGGCGACGATCGCCGCGCGCATCTGCTGCCGCTCGGCATTGAGCAGCTCCCGGCGCTACAGGCGTTCGATACCGTGTTTTCGATGGGCGTGTTGTATCACCGCCGTTCACCGCTGGACCATCTGCTGCAACTGAAAAATCAGTTAGTCAGCGAGGGGGAGTTGGTGCTGGAAACGCTGGTGATTGAAGGTGATGAGAACGCGGTACTGGTGCCCGGTGAACGTTATGCGCAGATGCGTAACGTTTACTTTATTCCGTCTGCCGCTGCACTGAAAAGCTGGCTGGAGAAGTGTGGCTTTGTGGATGTGCGCATTGCTGATTACGCTATCACCTCGGTGGAGGAGCAGCGTCGCACCGACTGGATGACCAGTGAGTCACTGGCCGAATTCCTGGATCCGCACGACAGCAGTAAAACGGTAGAAGGTTACCCGGCTCCGCTGCGCGCGGTGCTGATAGCCCGCAAACCGTAAGCCTTAACGCCGCGACAGCGCCAGCTTCGCGGCGAACCCGATAAACACGCAACCGGTCAGTCGGTCCATCACTTTAATCACCGCCGGACGGCGCAGATGCGCAGCAAAGTAGTGGCTACCGCCAATCAGCACAGCATTCCACACCAGGCCAATCGCCATATGGGTCAGCGCCATCAAGGTACACCACAACGGCACGGAAGCGCCGGCTGGAATAAACTGCGGCAGAAAAGTGACATAAAACACCCCCACTTTCGGGTTCAGCATATTACCGAGTAAACCGCGTACGAAACAGGCGAAAAAGCCTTGATCTTTGGTGGCGCTGGGCTGCCCCTCCAGCGCCTGGGTGCGCGGATTCAGCAGCAACTTCACCCCGAGCCACAGCAGATATAACGCCCCGATCCATTTCAGCAGGTTATACGCCATCTCGGACGCCAGCAGTAACGCACCCAACCCCAGCCCCACCATCACGCCCCAGGCCAGACAACCTAATGTCACGCCAAACGCGGTGGCGGAAGCGCGTTGCCAGCCCTGAGCTGCTGCGGTACGCAGCACCAGCGCCGTATCGAAACCCGGTGTTAAGGTGAGGATGGTGATGGCAAACAGAAATGAAATCAGTAACGTCATGGCCGACTCCCGGTGAATTGTCCTACATCTTAACGTTGTGTCTGCGTGAACACGATAGTTACCTTCCGTGATTAATTGAGAATGATTCTCAACTTGCCACCAAAGGTTAAATTGCCGTCAGGCTTCTGTGTCAGTGTGGTGCCAGTCTCTTTTCTAACCCAAAGGAGTTATGGCTATGAGTAAATTTATTTTCTCTTCACCACGGAAGTATGTTCAAGGCGCTGGCGTGCTGGATGAACTGGGGTCATACATCGCCGAGCTGGGTCATCACGCGTTTCTGGTGGCCGATGATATTGTCTGGCAGCTGATTGGCGAGCGTACCCAGCTGACCTTAAAAGCTGCCAGCGTCGAGTTCAGCCGCCAGGCGTTTAAGGGTGAGGCGTCCAGCAATGAGATCAACCGTCTGACACAACTGGCACAGTCTCAGGGCAGCAACGTGATTGTCGGGCTGGGCGGCGGTAAGACGCTGGATACGGTAAAAGCGGTAGCCGATGAACTGAAGCTGCCGGTCGCCATCGTCCCGACGGTCGCGTCAACCGATGCGCCTTGTAGCGCGCTTTCAGTGATCTACTCCGACAGCGGCGTGTTTGAAAGCTATCGTTTCTACAGCAAAAACCCGGATCTGGTACTGGTGGATACCGCCGTCTGTGCCGCTGCACCGGCGCGCCTGTTCGCCTCGGGTATTGCTGATGGTCTTGCCACCTGGGTTGAAGCCCAGGCGGTGCTCCGTTCACATGCCAAATCAATGGTCAATGGCGATCCCACTATCGCCGGTCTGGCGATCGCCCGCGCCTGTGAAGAAACGCTGCTGACCTGGGGTTTCAGCGCCTGGACCGCCGTGTCGGAGAAACGCGTGACGCCTGCGGTGGAAGCGGTGGTGGAAGCCAATACCCTGCTCTCTGGCCTGGGTTTTGAAAATGCCGGACTGGCGGGCGCGCACGCCATTCATAATGGCTTTACCGCCATCGATGGCGATATCCATCATCTGACGCACGGCGAGAAAGTGGCTTATGGCACGCTGACGCAGATGGTGCTGGAGCAACGCCCGGATGAGGAAATTGCCCGCTATATCCGTTTCTATCGCTCGATCAACATGCCTACCACCCTGAAAGAGGTGCATCTGGAGAGTGAAAGCTGGGAGAATCTGGTGCGGGTCGGCGCGCTGGCAAACAGTGACGGTGATACGCTCAAAAACCTCAATCCACATCTCTCACCGGAAGATATTGCTAACGCCATTTTGGCGGTCGATGCGTTCAGCAAAACGGTGAAATAAGCCTGCCTGCGGCGCGGTTTAACGCGCCGCTAACGAGATTACTGTTCTTCCGTTGGCTTATCCCAATACTGATATTTATATGCCGAACTCAGGTGGCGCTCGATAGTCCCTTTCTCAAACACTTCCGTTTCATGCAAATAACTTAGCGTGCAGTTGCCGACCTCGTCCCATAGCTGACATTCATCGACAGAACGGATGGTGCTGACGGGAGTGCTGGCCGTGCCGTTCAGACGTAACTCACGCCATTGGTTATCGTAGGTGTAGGTATCTTTGCTGCGTGCGCTGGTGGCGCTGGTCACCAGACCTTGTGGATTCCAGTTGTAGACACTCTCGCCGTTGGTCAGCTCATCGCTGCCGCGCGCGATACTGCGCTCCAGCCGAAAGTGTTTGTCATAGCGATAGGTGGTATCGGTGAAGCCATCTTTGCCCATGCTGGTAAATTTATCCGACGAGCTGATGATGTTTCCGCGCTGTCCCATCTGCCAGTTGATGGTACCCTGCCGGTTATCTACCACCACTTCTTTACCTTCTTTCAGCACCTTGACCAGATAAGCATATTCAGCGACCCAGCCGCCCTGCACCCGTGCGATATGTTGCTCCATGCTGAGGACCACATTGCTTTCACTTTTATCGTAACTGATATCTGCCACCATTAAATCACCGCAGGGATCAAACTGCCCCAGAATCCGTTTTTGTGAATCCACATCTTTGCCAAACTCACCGGCAATAACCTGACGTACCGCGCCTTTGGCATTGCCACCCAGCATGATCCAGTTGTTGCTATTGGTGATATTTTTGCTCAGCGGTGGGCATTGCGTGCTGACGGCCAGCGCAGCGCCACTGAGCGGAAAAAGCAGCAGTAAAACGGCACAAGAGATGGATTTCATGATGGTTATCCGTGAATAGCCTTAACGTCAATGTAAGCATCTTTTTCCATGATGCGCTATGGCCTGGTTAAAAGTTGCTATTGCCGTGGAAGGGAAAGACCGCCGCCAGTGCGTATTGATTAACTGTTTGAAATTGAATGATGTGCGGTGCCGGGTGCCTCCCGGTGAGCCGGATAAGCCCCAATCCCGGCCCGCATGACACGTCAGAAACCTTGGCTTTGCCCCTCCGCACAGGGGGATTCACCGCATAACGGCCAAATTACGCAGCGCAAAAGTTTATTTATACTTTGATTTAATTACTTAACCCCAGTCTCACCACGGAAATATCACTTTCGTGATCGATGTTGCATTTAATCCAGCATCCCAATGCAGAACCCTTCTGAATAAAGTCAAGCCTGATTAAGCATCTATTGTTTGGTTACTCACAAGATTACTCTCAAGGACGATCTTCTAAACTCCCCAAGGCAATCTTAATAAAACGAGTAGTACCCTACCTTACCTGACTCGATACTAAGGGGTTGAGCATGATTCAATCAGCAAGTGATATCCAGAAGCGCAGCGACGAAAAACGGGGTGTCAAACCTAAAACCTATAAACTGCCGTTGCAAACCATTGATCGTATCGAGTTGCTGGCAAGTGATACCGGGGTGTCTCAGGCGGCTATCATTGCCACGGCCATTGATATTTATGAGCAGTCGTTAAAGCGCGTTTGATAAAAAGAACCCCAGCAAGAAGACTGGGGTTTGGTACTTGCAAACATCACGTCAGGCTATCGGCGTGCTGTGCGGCAAAAATGGTACGATGTCAGGCGACCCGGATGCTGTTCATTTGCATCATGCTTTTCATGGCTTCAACCACATCACCATCAACGCAATAGCGGCTGAATTCATCGTTTTCCGCTTCTGAACACATCGATACACCCGCTTTACGGTAGCGCATCGGAGAAGCAACTAAGCGGCTGGCCGAGCTGTGAACCTCCTGCAAACCACTATCGAGAAACTTTTGCAGGTTGCTTAAACGGACGCCAGCCCCTGCCATAATAATTGGACCGCTACTCTGTTCATTAAGTTCCCGTAATAATGGAATTCCGGTTTCCGCACTTTGCTGCTGGCCCGAAGTCAGTATCCGCGCGATACCCAGATCAGTTAACACTTCAAGCGCGCGTTTCGGGCTGTGGCACAAATCAAAGGCGCGATGGAAGGTCACCGCCATCCCATCACACAGCGCCATAATCTGCCGCATACGGGCGATATCCACATGGGCATCTTCGTCCAGCATACCAATCACCAGCCCAGGGAAACCCAGCTCGCGTATCAGCGCCACATCCGACTTCATGGTTTCAAACTCACGGTCGGTGTAGCAAAAATCGCCGCCGCGTGGTCGAACAATCGGATGGACCGGAATGGTAATTTCTCGTCGTACGGCTTCCAGCACCCCTGCGGATGGGGTTAACCCGCCTTCGCGTGGCGCGCTGCACAGCTCCAGACGGTCAGCACCGGACAGCTGCGCAGTCATTGCACAGTCGATGCCGTAGCAGCATATTTCCAGTTTCGTCATACTTTTCTCCTTTACATGACAGCTGGCTCGGGAAGATTGCTTAAGTTAGTCTGCTCATTGGAGACAGTTTACGTGGAAAACTCACTATGGCATTCAATTTTGACCAATGGATAGACCGTCGTCACAGCGATAGTTTGAAATGGCACAAATATGGCGATCAGGATGTACTGCCACTCTGGGTTGCGGATACCGATTTTCGCTCCCCTGAATGCGTTATTGAAGCGATAAAGCAGCGCGCTGAGCATGGGGTTTTTGGTTATGGCGACACCCCCAGCGGTTTGATAGATATCACAATATCCCGCCTTGAACAGCGTTATGGCTGGCGCATTCAACCGGAGTGGATTGTCTTGCTGCCTGGCGTGGTATGCGGCCTCAATCTTTCGGTCCGTGCATTTACCGACTCCGAACAAAGCACGGTCGCACCGGCCCCCATTTATCCACCGTTTCGCGCGGCGGCGAAACTGGCTGAACGCGCGCAGATCAGTCTGCCGTTGCGATTAGAAGGTCAGCGCTGGCTTATGGATTTACACACTGCCCCTGAAAGATTGCAGGGCGATGAACGTTTATTGATGCTGTGTAATCCGCAAAATCCCGGCGGCACGGTCTATCGCCGTTCAGAACTGCTGGCGCAACTGGCTTTTGCCCAACAGCACGATATGATTGTCTGCTCCGATGAAATTCATTGTGATTTGCTTCTCACTCCAGGCGTGGAGCATATTCCCTTTGCCACCTTAAGCGAGGATGCAGCCCAGCGCAGCATTACACTGATTTCCCCTTCAAAAACCTTCAACATTGCGGGTCTTGGTGCCTCAATGGCGATCATCCCCAACCCGGAATTGCGCAGGCGCTTTAAACAAACACGTCAGGGGATTGTGCCCGGTGTGGATATCCTGGCATTGGTGGCCGCAGAAGCCGCATGGCGCGGCGGAGATGACTGGCTGGCGGCGCAGATCGCCTATCTGCGCGCCAACCGCGACCGGCTAGTTGAGCAGGTGAATGCGTTGCCGGGACTGAGTATGGTCGCACCCGAAGCGACTTATCTTGGCTGGATCGATGCCAGCGGGCTGGGTGTCGACAACCCGACGGGTTATTTCGAACAGCATGGTCTGGGGTTCTCGCCAGGACACGATTTTGGTGATGGCCGCTTCGTGCGCTTTAACTTCGGCTGTACCCGCGCCACGCTGGAGGAAGCGATCACGCGGCTGCAACGGGCGATCGCTGCACGGCGCTAGTCTTGCTCGCTGGCGACGATCTCTTCCAGCCGCCACGGATGAAATTTGATGGTTGTTTGCCCATCCGTGACCGCCAGGGTCGGATTGGGCAGACGCTCCTTTTCGCCCTGCGGGGCGCTGGTTTTAAAGGAGATGCCAGGCTGCATCAACGCCTCATCGGCCAGCAGCGCCATCGCCCGCATGCCCAGCGTGTCCGGTTCACCACGCAGCACAATTTCCACATGTTCCCAGCCCTCGTGGCGATAAAGTTTTTCCCCCGGCCACGGCAACTCAATCACATCGATCTGCCATCCCGCCAGTTGCAGCGGCTGATGCAGTTTGAACAAACAAATCGGACGACCATTGATCATCGCTTCAGAGAACTGGCTACCGATTTGCAGCAAACCTTGCTTCCAGCGCTCCGCTGTCGCGTATTGATGGCAACGCACGGCCACATGATCGGCGTCGTGTTCATTCAGTTGCAGACCTAAACGTTCAGCAAATTGCTGCAATGCCTGTTCAAAGCGCAGCAGGTCTTGTTCCAAATCCTTCAGTTCTGAAGGAAAAATCATCGTCATGCGTCAATTACTCCGCTATCAGTTTAAATATTTTAATCAATCCAGCACATTGCTTTTCCAGAGCTTCTGACGGCAAAATAGTCAGAATCCTCTGATTTAGCCGCAAAATCCCCGAAAAACCGTATAAAAGTGCCTTTGAATTAGGATTAATCGCAGGCACAGGTCCAGTTGTTACTTTATGAAAGTACCTTAACGACATGTTTAATATAACAATAATTAATACAATGAGATAAGTCTTATTTAGCCTGCGAACAATTGCAGCCTGAAATCCTTTCTTATAAATTTGTGGCTACACAAATTAAAGGAATGGCCCTATGTCTATGCTCATTGTTGTCGCGGTCCTGATTGCATTGATGGGATTTGCTATTTCCCGCCACTGGAAGGTACGTGAAGACAAAAGCGTCAAAAATCCTCGTCGCTTTCAACGGCGCCGTTAATCGGCGCTGGAGTTTCCCTGCCTGATTCCGGCGTCTATCCGATAGCTGACGCACTCTAACATTTCACGTATACTTCCCGTCTTATTTTTTCCGTCCCGCCCGCCCAACAGCGCCTCTGCGGGATGACGACATCGGCTCGCACATGGCAGGCGAGCAATTTCAGCATATGAAGGTAACGCGGTGAATATTCAGGCTCTTCTTTCCGACAAAGTCGGTCAGGCAATGATCGCGGCAGGTGCGCCTGTCGATTGCGAACCACAGGTACGTCAGTCCGCTAAAGTGCAATTCGGCGACTACCAGGCGAACGGTATCATGGCCGTGGCGAAAAAGCTCGGTCAGGCACCGCGTCAGTTGGCTGAACAGGTGATCCAGCATCTCGATCTGCACGGCATTGCCAGCAAGGTTGAAATCGCCGGGCCGGGTTTTATCAACATTTTCCTTGATCACCAGTGGCTGGCTGACCAGGCCGCGCAGGCGCTGAACTTACCGCGTCTTGGCGTCAGCAACGTGGCGGCGCAAACCATTGTCGTCGACTATTCTGCCCCTAACGTCGCGAAAGAGATGCACGTCGGCCACGTCCGTTCCACCATCATCGGTGATGCTGCGGTGCGTACGCTGGAGTTCCTCGGCCATCATGTCATCCGCGCTAACCACGTTGGCGACTGGGGTACGCAGTTCGGCATGTTGATCGCTTATCTGGAGAAACAGCAGAGCGAGCATCATGAAGATATCGCGCTGGCCGACCTCGAAGCCTTTTATCGCGAAGCCAAACGCACCTATGACGAAGATGAAGCCTTCGCGGAACGTGCCCGTGGCTATGTGGTGAAATTGCAGGGTGGCGATGAGTATTGCCGTACCATGTGGAAGAAGCTGGTCGACATCACCATGAGTCAGAACCAGAAAGTTTATGACCGTCTGAACGTCACCCTGACGCGCAAAGATGTGATGGGTGAAAGCCTGTACAACGATATGCTGCCGGGCATCGTTGCTGATCTGAAAGAAAAAGGTCTGGCAGTGATCAGCGAAGGCGCAACCGTGGTGTTCCTTGATGAATTCAAAAACAAGGAAGGCGAACCTATGGGGGTCATCGTGCAGAAGAAAGATGGCGGTTACCTCTACACCACCACCGACATCGCCTGCGCGAAATATCGTTATGAAACCCTTCATGCTGACCGCGTGCTGTACTACATCGATTCACGTCAGCATCAGCACCTGCAACAAGCCTGGACCATCGTACGCAAAGCCGGTTACGTACCGGAATCGGTGCCGCTTGAACACCACGCATTCGGCATGATGCTGGGCAAAGATGGCCGTCCGTTCAAAACCCGTAGCGGCGGCACCATCAAACTGGCCGACCTGCTGGATGAAGCGGTGGAACGCGCGCTGGCGTTGGTGAGCGAGAAAAACCCGGAAATGTCTGCCGACGAGTTACAGGCGCTGGCAGAAGTGGTAGGTATTGGTGCGGTGAAATATGCCGACCTGTCAAAAAGCCGCACCACCGATTACATTTTCGACTGGGATAATATGTTGGCCTTTGAAGGCAACACCGCACCTTACATGCAGTATGCCTACACCCGCGTGCTGTCGGTGTTCCGCAAAGCCGGTATCGATGCCGACAGCCTGCAAGGCAACATCATTCTGTCTGAAGAGCGTGAAGCCCAACTGGCAACCCGCCTGCTGCAATTCGAAGAAGTGATCACCCTGGTGGCACGCGATGGTACGCCGCATGTGATGTGTGCTTATCTTTACGATCTGGCTGGCCTGTTCTCCGGCTTCTATGAACATTGCCCGATTCTGGCGGCGGAAGATGAGCAGGTGCGCAACAGCCGTCTGCAACTGGCGGCGCTTACCGCGAAAACCCTCAAACAAGGTCTTGATACCCTGGGTATCAAAACCGTCGAGCGTATGTAATACGAAAAACCCGCCAACCGGCGGGTTTTTTATTGGCTACTGATAATTCACCGTCACTTCGCTGCTCACCACGCGCAAACCTGGTGGCATCGCTCCCCGGCCATTAAAACCAAACGCCAGATGCAGGGTTTCATCGGCAGCGACATGTGCCAGCCCGCGCGTGGTGCCGCTGGCGCCGTCCAGCAACACGCAACGCTGGTTGGCACACAGCCGAACCACCAGTCCTGACGGGGCGGGACGGCTCAGCTTATAACGCCAACTGACCTGAGAAATAACGCCCTGCACCGGGCCAGCAGCGCGTAGCGGTGGCGAGCTTAGCCAGTTGCCACGCGCCCCGAGACTCGGTCCACTGGCGCTGGCATGCCATGCCCCCTCGGCAGCCACCGCCCACAAGGGCAGCAGCAGAAATAATCCCGGCCACACGCGGCGCATCTTATTTGCCCCCGATGGTGGCGGTCATACGGATCTGACGATTATCCGTCAGCTCCATATTGGAGAGCACCACCAGCTGAGGCAGATTGCGACGCAGGAAGCGTGCCAATAACGCACGTAGCGGATGGTTCACCAGCAGCACCGGCGGTGCTCCCAGCATCTCCTGACGTTGCAGCGCATCCTGCGCCTGATGCAACAGACGGTCAGCCAGACCCGGCTCCAGACCGCCACCGCCCTGCAACGCCTGCAACAGCAGACGTTCCAGCGTCGCATCCAGGCCAATCACCTGCACTTCGCCGTTACCCGGGAACCACTGCTGGGTGATCGCACGGCCCAGCGCCACCCGCACCACGCTGGTCAGCTCCTGCGCATCAGTCTGCACCGGCGCATGCTCCGCCAGGGTTTCAATAATGGTACGCATATCGCGAATCGACACACGTTCGGTCAGCAAATTCTGCAACACCTTGTGCAGCGTGGTCAGGGTGATCACGCCCGGCACCAAATCTTCGGTCAGTTTCGGCATTTCCTGCGTGACACGATCCAACAGTTGCTGCGCTTCCTGACGACCAAACAGCTCGCTGGCGTATTGACCGATCAGATGATTCAAGTGTGTCGCCACCACGGTACTGGCTTCCACCACCGTGAAGCCCTGAATCTGTGCCTGTTCTTTCAGCGCGCTGTCGATCCAGATCGCAGCCAGACCAAAGGCCGGATCGACGGTGGCTTCACCCGGCAAGGTGCCTGCTGCGGTACCCGGGTTAATCGCCATCCAGCGTCCCGGATAGGCATCACCGCTGCCAATCTCTACCCCTTTCATCAGAATACGGTAGCGCGCAGGCGGCAGTTCCATATTGTCGCGAATATGCACCACCGGCGGCAGGAAACCGACCTCCTGCGCCACTTTTTTACGGATACTACGAATACGTCCCAGCAGCTCACCATTTTGCAGGTGATCGACCATCGGGATCAGACGATAGCCTACTTCCATCCCGAGCGAATCTTCCAACTGGACATCGGTCCAGGAGGCTTCCACTGTCGCCGGGGTTTCCTGATTTTTCACCACGCTGGACGCTTCTGGCTGTTTCTTCGGCTGCATTTGACGTCCACGCAGCCACCATGCCAGTCCCAGCAACGCAGCGGTAAACAGCAGAAAGACAAAGTTCGGCATGCCCGGCACCAGGCCCAGCAGACCAATAACTCCGGCACTCAGCATCAGTACGCGCGGATTGTTAAACAGCTGCCCGACCATCTGCTCGCCCACATCCTGATCGGTGCTGACGCGCGTGACAATAACACCGGCGGCGGTAGAGATGACCAGCGCCGGGATCTGCGCCACCAGACCGTCACCGATGGTCAGCAGCGTATAGGTTTCCGCCGCGTGCCCCAGATCCAGACCATGCTGCACCACGCCAACCAGCAGACCACCGATGACGTTAATCACCATGATCATGATCCCGGCGATGGCATCACCACGCACAAACTTACTGGCACCGTCCATTGAGCCGTAGAAGTCGGCTTCCTGCGTCACTTCTGCGCGACGCTTCTTCGCTTCATCTTCACGAATCAGACCGGCGTTGAGGTCGGCGTCGATCGCCATCTGCTTACCCGGCATCCCATCGAGCACAAAACGCGCCCCGACTTCGGCGATACGTCCGGCACCCTTGGTGATGACCATAAAGTTGATGATCACCAGGATGATGAACACCACGATACCGATGGCGAAGTTGCCGCCGACCAGGAAGTGACCAAAGGCTTCAACCACGCGACCTGCGGCGGCCGCGCCGGTGTGACCATCCAGCAGGATGATACGGGTGGAGGCCACGTTCAACGCCAGGCGTAACAACGTAGAGAACAGCAGAATGGTGGGGAATGCGGCAAAATCCAGCGTGCGCTGGGTGAACATCGCCACCAGCAACACCATAATGGACAACGCAATATTGAAGGTGAACAGCAGGTCAAGGATGAACGCCGGTAAAGGCAGCACCATCATCGACAGAATCATCATGATCAGCACCGGCCCCGCCAGTACCTGCCATTGCGTGTCTTTAAAATTGCCCGGTAACCGCAGCTTTTCGGCCAGATTAGCCATCGTTTCTGTTCTCTCCTGGAATGTCCATCTCTGCCGGGACCGACAGATTATGAGGTTTCTTCGGTATCAGGCCGCCTTCACGCTTCCAGCGTCGCAGCTGCCAGACCCACGCCAGCACTTCCGCTACCGCCGCATACAGCGCGCCGGGAATGAACTGACCAATTTCGGTATGGCGGTACAGCGCACGCGCCAACGGCGGTGCCTCAAGAATCGGGACGCGATGTTCCTTGCCCAGTTCACGAATTTTCAGCGCCACTTCTCCGGCACCTTTAGCAACCACCTTCGGGGCGCTCATCTTCTTGTCGTTATATTGCAGAGCCACGGAGTAGTGTGTCGGGTTGGTGACAATCACATCCGCCTTCGGGACGTCAGCCATCATGCGGCGGCGAGCCGCCGCGCGCATGGCCTGACGAATACGCCCTTTGACGTGCGGATCGCCCTCCTGCTGTTTAAATTCATCGCGGATATCCTGGCGCGACATACGTAACTTTTTGAAGTAGCTGTACAACTGCCAGAAAACGTCAAATCCCACCATCGGGATCAAGCCAAGCATCACCAGCGCACAACAGATGGCAATCATGTTCATGCCATGTTCCAGCGCATTCATCGGGGATTCGCTGATTAAACGCAGCATCTCCGGCCAGTGCGACCAGATGTACCAACCTGCGACCGTACCCACTAACACCGCTTTCAGGATCGCCTTCAACAACTCCGCCCAGGTCTGCCCGGAAACCATACGCTTCAGGCCGCTTAACGGGTTGAGTTTGGTGAAATCCGGACTAAGGGATTTGCCGCTGATCACAATGCCGCCCAGCAGCATGGGGGCCGCGATCGCCACCAGCACCAGTCCGGCCATCAGCGGCAGCACGGCCAGTACCGCCTGACCAATCAGACTGCTGATATGCGCCACGATCACCTTGTCATCGGTCACCATGCCATGATCAAAACGAAAACCGGTCGCCACCATCGAAGCCAGACGACGCGCGATGCTGGTGCCGCCCAGCCACAGAATCATGATGCCGGACAACATCATCAATAACGATGTCAGCTCGCGCGAACGCGGAATCTGCCCATCCTGCCGTGCTTTTTCAAGTCGGTGCGCTGTGGGCGATTCTGTTTTGTCCTCGTCGCTACTCTCGTCAGCCACGGCATACCTCTGCTGGCAGGAATTCTGAGCATAGAATGCCAAAAGGCGACGAAGCTAAAGCGTGGATTAAGGGGAGAAAACGTCAGTTTATTTAGCCATAAGGGAAATTGTCACCAGCACGGGTCCCGTAGCGGCGCGATTTATCGCGCATTTTCAGCACGGAAGAAACGCGCGATAAATCGCGCCGCTACGGGCTTATGTGAGTTTCAGTCGCCCGGATGCTGGCTTCTTGATAAAACCGCACCACCTCGCCCACCAGCAATAACGCCGGTGACTGAGGCTGTTCGCGTGCCACCGTCTCGCTTAGTTGAGTCAGCGTCGTGATCAGCACCCGCTGGTCAGCTCTGGTGCCGTTTTCAATGATGGCGACCGGTGTGGCCGCATCACGCCCCTGCGCCATTAACTGGCTGCTGATGCTACTGCTCCACTTCAGCCCCATGTAGAACACCAGCGTCTGGTTAGCCGCTGCCAGACTTTTATCCTCCAGGCATGGCTCGCCGGATTTGCCGTGACCGGTGATCAGACGCAAGGATTGCGCGCAATCACGATGGGTGAGCGGAATGCCACTGGCAGCCGCGCAACCCGCCGCGGCCGTAATGCCGGGTATCACCTGACAAGCAATCCCCGCCTGCTGCAAAAATGCCATCTCTTCGCCACCCCGGCCAAAAATAAAGGGATCGCCCCCTTTGAGCCGCACCACGTTGCGTCCACTGCGCGCCAGATCCACCAACAACTGGTTAATCTGTCCCTGCTTTAATCCATGACTCCCCGGCTTTTTGCCGACGTCGATCGCCAGCGTTCCCGCCGGCACCTCTGCCATCACCTCATCACTCACCAGTCGGTCATACACCACCACATCGGCCACTTTAATCAACCGTAGCGCTTTCAACGTCAGCAACTCGACATCGCCCGGTCCTGCCCCCACCAGCCACACCACCCCATCCTGGCCGGTCGCGCCCTGTGGGTTGAACAGTTTATCCAGCGTCTCAATTGCCTGTGTCATGCGGACCTCCATTACTGCGCCACGGTGTGCGCCGCGATAAGTTGTTTCAGCTCCGGGATACAGGAGCCACAGTTGGTGCCACATTTCAGCGCCGCCCCGAGGGCGGCGGCTGTCTGGCAGCCTTGATCAATGGCGCGGCGGATCGCCAGTTCGCCCACCCCGAAGCAGCTGCACAGGGTACGACCCTGACTCTCCCCCTGTTCCGGTCGTCCACCCAGCAGCGCATGGCGCTGTTGCGCCGAGCCTGGCGGGAGGCTGAATGCCTGTGCCACAAAAGCGTGGTCGATTTCAGGTAGCCAGGGCGCAGCATAGAACGCCCGTTCCAGTACCCCATCGCGCCAGCCCAGCATATGTCGCTGCTGACCGGCGTGCGCCTGCTGCCATTCCAGCTCATCCATGCCGGGCTGCTGATGCAGCCATGCCGCCGGATCCCCCTGACCAGCCAATACGTAACGTTGCACACCGGACTGCGGCACGCGCGACCAATAATCCAGTTGCTGCGGATCGCATCGCGCACGCTGCCACAGCCACCCCTGCCACTGCGGGCGCAGCGGTTGCAGGCGCACCGCGGTTTGCTTCAGCGCCGGTTGCCCGGAGACCGGACAACTGCGCGCCGCCACCAGGCCATCGACATTGGCCTGGGCACTGAATTGACGCGTCCAGTGCATCGGGATAAACAGTTGGCCGCGTGTCAGGCCGTGATCGATCATCACCCGGCCACACCACCAGCCTAATGTGGATTGCACCCGTGTCAGATCACCCTGCCCCAGCCCGTGAGCGGCGGCATCATGCGGATGGAGCAACACAAAAGGTTCGTCATAATGCTGCATCAAGCGTGTGACGTTACCGGTGCGTGTCATGGTGTGCCATTGATCGCGGATACGCCCGGTATTCATCAGGAGGGGATAGTGGCGGGTGGGTGAACTGAGGATTGGGATGCCCACTGGCAACAAGCGGGCTTTACCATCCGGATGATAAAAGTGGCGCGTGGCGAACAAGCGCGACGAGCCATGCGGTGCGGCGGCATTTACCGGCCATTGTACCGGCGTAAGTTGGTCATACTGCTCACGGCTTAAGGTCGCCAGCGCGCTGATATCAAACGCACGGCTACCGGCGTTTTCAAAACCTGATAACGCCGCATGTTCGACAAAGACTTCATGGGGATGCTGCCAGTCAAAGGCTGCGCCATAACCCAATCGCTGCGCCACCTGTGCCAATAACCACCAGTCCGGTTTCGCCTCCCCGACAGGGGCGACAAAACCGCGCTGGCGCGAGATACGTCGTTCTGAATTGGTCACGGTACCGTTTTTTTCGCCCCAGGCCTGGGCAGGCAACAGCACATCGGCAAAGGCGCTGGTGTCGGTCACGGCACTGACCTCCGAGACGATCACCAACGGACAGCGCCGCAGCGCCTCGGCGACGCGGTTGCCCTCCGGCATCGACACCGCCGGATTGGTACCCATGATCCATACCGCTTTTACCTCGCCACGTTCAATCGCCCGGAACAGATCGACCGCCATCAAACCCGGCTGATGCGCTACACGATCGCTATGCCAAAAACGCCCAAGCCGATCAACCTCTTGCGGACTAAACCCCATATGCGCCGCTAACTGGTTAGCTAAACCGCCCACTTCACGCCCGCCCATCGCATTGGGTTGACCGGTCAACGAAAACGGCCCGCAGCCAGGTCGGCCAATTTTACCGCTCAGCAGATGAACATTGAGGATAGCGTTGTTGTTGTCGCTACCGGTTTGCGATTGGTTGATCCCCATACACCATAAGGTCAGTACCCGGGGTTGGGTGGTGAACAGCTGCCAGAAGGCGAGAATGTCAGCGTCTGCTAACTGGCAGGTATGGGCCACCGCCGCAAGATCCCAGTCAGCACAGGCCGCCAGCGTGCTATCCACGTTGGCAAGATGCGGCAACATTGTCTGATCGATCCCGCCCTGAATCGCCAGCCAGTTAAGCAATCCGGCAAACAGCGCGCCGTCGCTGCCGGGGCGGAGCGCCAGATGCACGTCAGCCAGCTCGCAACTGGCGGTACGACGTGGGTCGATCACCACCAGCTTCATCTCAGGACGCTGCTGTTTCGCCTGTACCAGACGCTGCCACGCCACCGGATGCGCCCAGGCGGCATTCGAACCCACCAGAACCACCACATCGGCCTGCTCAAGATCTTCATAACAACAGGGCACCGCATCAGCACCGAACGCCCGTTTATAGCCCACCACCGCCGACGCCATACACAGCCGCGAATTGGTATCGATATTGGCGGCACCGATAAAGCCTTTCATCAGCTTGTTGGCAACGTAGTAATCCTCGGTCAGCAACTGCCCGGAGGCATAAAACGCCACCGCCTGCGGCCCGTGCTGCGCGATGATCGTCTGCAATTCGCTGGCAACCACATCCAACGCGCGATCGATACTCACCCGCTGCCCCCGCACCTGCGGCCACAACAAACGCCCTTCCTGTCCGAGGGTTTCACCCAACGCCGAACCTTTGACACACAGGCGGCCAAAATTGGCCGGATGCTGACGGTCGCCACTCACTGACCTATCCGCTGCGTCGATCTCAACGCCACAGCCCACGCCACAGTAGGGACAGGTCGTTTTCATGATGCCGCCGCCAGCGCCAACAGCGGCTGATTACCCAACCACACCTGACCGCCTTCCAGACGCACCGGCCAGCAACGCAACTGATGCTGCGGATTATCCAGGCTCTGGCCGTCCCGCAACCGGATGCGTTGTTTATACAAGGGGGAAATCACCACCGGCTCACCGGCTACATCGCCCAGGATGCCACGCGACAACACGCTGGCCTGAGTGCCGGGTTCAATATCTTCCAGGGCATAAACGGTGTCGCCGAAGCGGAACAGGGCCACGCGCTGATTGCCAAGCCGGGCACCCATCCCCGCTGAGGCAGGAATGGCGCTTTGCTCACAAATGGCGCTCCACGGCTCCGCAGGCAGGGTTACACTCGGGATAGTCAGCGTCTCCAGCGGCTGGCGCTGCCCCCGCACCTCGGCGTAATGCAGGGTTTCGTCCGGCTGGTCGCTGTTGATGGTGGCGGTGAACAGCGCCCGACGCGAGGGGTTCTCCAGCGTGGTCTGCCATTCGCACTGATAACGATCGACCACCCACTGCATTTCCTGTTCCAGCGTGGCACCCAGGCCGAGCGAGTCGTCAATCACCACCTGACGCAGATAAGCCAAGCCCCCCTCCATGTTGTCCATCCACACGCTGGTGCGTTGCAGCCTGTCAGCGGTGCGTACATAGAACATCAGAATGCGGTCAACGTAGCGGATC
The DNA here is from genome assembly GCF_009728735.1 of Pantoea phytobeneficialis. Taxonomy (NCBI): domain Bacteria; kingdom Pseudomonadati; phylum Pseudomonadota; class Gammaproteobacteria; order Enterobacterales; family Erwiniaceae; genus Pantoea; species Pantoea phytobeneficialis. The sequence continues at coordinate 3,685,150 of NZ_CP024636.1, read as the reverse complement.
AGCGTGGCATCATCCAAATCGCTGGCAAACAGGTCGGCATGGCGGGGTTTCATTCCCCCGTTGCCGCAAACGTACAGATTCCAGCCCTTATCGGTGGCGATCACCCCAATGTCTTTGCTTTGCGCTTCCGCACATTCACGGGTGCAGCCGGAGACGGCCATTTTGATTTTGTGCGGTGCGCGCAGCCCTTTGTAGCGATGCTCGAGGGCGATGGCAAACGCAGTAGAATCCTGTACGCCATAGCGGCACCAGGTCGATCCCACGCAGGATTTCACCGTGCGCAGTGATTTGCCATAGGCATGGCCGGTTTCAAATCCGGCAGCGATCAGCGCTTCCCAAATCGCCGGAAGCTGATCAAGACGCGCACCAAACAGATCGATGCGCTGACCGCCGGTGATTTTGGTGTAGAGACGGTACTGCGCCGCCACCGCGCCAATCGCCATCAAGCCCTCGGGCGTAATCTCGCCACCGGGCACCCGCGGCACCACTGAATAGGTTCCGTCCTTCTGGATATTGGCAAAGTAGCGATCGTTGGTATCCTGCAACGGCAGATGCGCCGGTTTCAGCAGGTAATCATTCCAGCAGGAGGCTAACAGCGATCCGACCAGCGGCTTGCAAATTTCGCAACCGTGACCACGACCATGCTGTGCCAGCAGTTGGTCGAATGTGGTGATATCACCCACCCGAATCAGGTGATACAGCTCCTGCCGTGACCAGGCAAAATGTTCACAAATATCCTTCTTCACCTCGACACCCTGGCTGGCAAGTTGATGCTCCATCACCTGCTTCACCAGCGCGCTACAGCCACCGCAGCCGGTCGCGGCTTTGGTGCAGCTTTTCAGCGCAGCCATATCACCACAACCACTTTGCACTGCAGCGCAAATATCCCCTTTGCTGACATTGTGGCAGGAACAGATCTGCGCGCTGTCCGGTAGCGCCGCCACTCCCAATGCTTTGCCGGGTGCGCCTGCCAGCTGCGGTAGAATCAGACTTTCCGCTGCTTCCGGCAGCGCCATTTTGTTCAGCATCATCTGCAACAGGCTGGCATAGTCGCTGCTGTCGCCCACCAGCACACCGCCAAGCAGGGTTTTACCGTCGTCGGAAATCACCAACTTTTTGTAGATGCCTTTCGGGTTATCCGTCCACTGATAACTCTGGCTGCCCGGTGTACGTCCATGTGCATCACCAAATGACGCCACCTCAACACCGAGCAACTTGAGTTTGGTGCTCATGTCGGCACCGTTAAATGCGGTTGTCTCTTGCGCTAACTGCCCCGCCAGTACGCGCGCCATCTGGTAGCCTGGCGCCACCAGACCAAAAATTTGTCCCTGCCACAACGCGCACTCGCCGATAGCATAGATGTCGCTGACGCTGGTGGCGCAGCCATCATCAATCACGATGCCTCCACGCTCGCCCATGCTGATGCCCGCCGCCCGTGCCAACGCATCACGCGGGCGGATCCCGGCAGAGAACACCACCAGGTCAGTCGCCAGCAGGCTGCCATCCGCAAAGCGTAACTGCACGCTGCCGTCCGGCTGGTTTTCAATCGCTTCCGTCGCCTTGCTGGTGTGTACCTGTACACCTAACGCGGCAATTTTACCGCGCAGCATCTGCGCGCCGCCGTCATCCAGCTGCACCGCCATCAGCCGTGGCGCAAACTCCACCACATGGGTTTCCAGTCCCAATTGTTTTAACGCATTGGCGGCTTCCAGACCGAGCAGACCGCCGCCAATCACCACGCCGCGCGTTGCCTGCCGGGCGCAATCGGCGATCGCATCCAGATCCGCCAGCGTGCGATAGACAAAACAACGCGGATGGTCACGCCCTGGCAGCGGTGGCACGAAAGGCACCGAGCCGGTCGCCAGCACCAGTTTATCCCATGCCAGTTCGCTGCCGTGGCTATCACGCAAGCTGCGGCGTTGCGTGTCAATCGCCAGCACTTCACAGCCGCAACGCAGCTCAATTCCGTGCTGTTCAAAGAAGTTGTCACTGACTAATGACAGGTCATCAGCGCTCTTGCCGTTGAAATACTCCGTCAGGTGTACGCGGTCATAGGCCATCTGCGGCTCATCACCGTACACCACGATATGGTACTGCTGGTGCAGATCGCGGCTGACCAGTTGTTCGAGAAAATGGTGGCCGACCATACCGTGACCAACCAACGCGAGAATCGGTTTGCTCATCATTACCTTTCCTACAGCGCGAGGCTGCGTCTTGTTATTGTCCAGACCGAACAGCGCATTGAGATCCACCGGTTCGGCCCGCTGAAGTCGGGTCAGTAAACGGGAGGCCAGGGTGCTATCGCCAAACAGCAACACCCCCGCCAGCACGCCGTCGCGTAGAAATAGCCGCCGGTAGTGTCCGGACAGCGGATCGAAACTGGTGAGAGAGGGGGCATCGCGGATGTCTCCGGCGCTGAAGACGTCAATACCGCTGACCTTGAGCCGCGTCCCATTCTCCTGATAGTGGAAATCGTCAATCGGTTGCCCGGCCAGACTGGCCGCCAGGACCAAAGCCTGCGCCAGACAGGGGGCGATCAACCCGAAGGTTTCACCGTCGATTTCACAGCATTCGCCGAGCGCGTACACATCGGGAATGGCGGTATGCAGTTGACGATCGACCTGAATGCCGCGCTGACAAGGCACACCCGCCGCCTGCGCCAGCGCGATTTCCGGCTCCACGCCAATGGCGATCACCACCTGTTGTGCTGCCAGACAGCTACCATCGGTCAGCGTGACCTGCTGCGCATCAATCCGTTGCAACGAGACGCCGAGTCGACAATCGATACCGCGCGCCGTCAGATGTTGTTGCAACAACGCTCCCGCCTGCGCATCGAGCTGGCGATCGAGCAGCCAGCAGCGGTGATGCAGCAGCGTGACATCGCGCCCCAGCAACCGCAGGGCCGCCGCCGCTTCTACCCCCACCAGCCCGCCACCGAGGACCACGACCGGTCCCTGCTGGGCCTGCATCCGCTCCACATCGCGCACGGTGCGGAAACCCAATACGTGCGGGCATGCCATACCGGGTAAGGTCGGCATCCGTGGCTGGGAACCACAGGCAAATACCAGCTTGTCCCAGTGCAGACTGCGCTGGTCGGTATGGAGCTGACGCCCGGCGACATCAACGGAACGCACCTCCTCCCCCGCCAGCAACCTGACTCCGTGTTCCTCGTACCACTCTGGCGTATGGATCAGGGTGTCGGCGAAGGTCTTCTCCCGGCCCAGCACCGGCGACAGCAGCACCCGGTTGTAGTTGCCGTGCGGTTCACGGCCTATCACCGTGATGGCGTAGCGGCCCGGTGCTTGCTGCACCAGAGTTTCCACCATGCGCATACCCGCCATACCGTTGCCGATGACAATCAGTTGCTGCATGCCCGGCTCCTTACGCCACTGCCGTCTGCTTTTCATACAGGAAATGCAGTACCTGCTGGCGCAGATGGTGGTAACGCGGCTCCTCCGCCAGCGCCACACGGGAACGTGGGCGCGGCAGGTCAATCGGCAGAATTTCACCGACGCGCGCCGCCGGACCGTTGGTCATCATCAACACGCGATCGGAGAGCAACACCGCTTCATCGACATCGTGGGTAATCAGCACGATGGTGGTGTTCAGTTCCTGCTGGATACGCATCACGCTGTCCTGAAGATGGGCGCGCGTCAGGGCATCCAGCGCGCCAAAGGGTTCATCCAGCAGCAACACGCGCGGCTTCATTGCCAGCGCCCGGGCAATGCCCACCCGCTGTTTCATGCCACCGGATATTTCTCCAGGCCGCTTGTGCAGCGCATGGCTCATCTGTACCCGGCCAAGGTTGTGCTCGATCCACTCCGCCATCTCGCTCCGGTTCATCTTGCCTTTAAACACCTGCTGCACCGCCAGTTCGACGTTCTGATACGCTGTCAGCCACGGCAGCAGCGAATGGTTCTGAAACACCACCGCGCGTTCCGGGCCAGGGCCGGTCACTTCACGGTTGTCGCACAACAGCACGCCGCTGCTCGGGCGCGTCAGACCGGCTATCAGGTTCAGTAAGGTGGATTTGCCACAGCCGGAATGGCCGATCAGGCTGAGGGTTTCCCCCGGATGGATATCGAAGCTGACATTATCAAGCGCGAGGAATTCCCCCTGCGCGGTGGCAAAGCGCTGGCTCACCTGCTGCACACGAATAATTGGATTCATCGTCATGGCTCCTTATTTTTCCCAGCTAAAACGACGGGCCAGTAACATCAACGCCTGTTCGAGCAGCAGCCCGACCACACCGATGATGACAATGGCAATCAGGATGTTTTCCACATTGAGGTTGTTCCACTCATTCCAGATCCAGAAGCCGATCCCCAGACCACCAGTCAGCATCTCGGCAGCGACAATCACCAGCCAGGCGATGCCGATTGAGAGACGAACGCCGGTCAGTACCGCAGGCAGCACCGCCGGAAACAGGATGCGGCGCATCACCGTCCACTCCGAGAGTTGCAGCACCCGCGCCACATTGAGGTAGTCCTGGGGAATGCGCTGCACCCCTTCGGCGGTATTGATCACCATCGGCCAGATCGAGCAGATAAAAATGGTCCAGCTTGAGGCCGGTTCAGCACGCTGGAACAACAGCAAGCCAATCGGCAGCCAGGCGAGTGGGCTGACCGGACGTAGCAGCGCGATAATCGGGTTGAACATGCGTGAGACAAAGGTGAAACGGCCCAGCAGGAACCCTGCCGGAATCCCCACCAGCGCCGCCAGCCCAAAGCCCACCGCCACGCGTTGCAGTGAGGCCAGCACGTTCCAGCCAATACCCTGATCGTTGGGGCCATTGTTGTAGAAGGGATCAGCAAACAAGGTTAATGCCGCCTGCCAGGTGGCCCACGGCGTTGGGAAACCCTTGCTCGACATGGCCGCAATTTGCCATACCAACAGCAGCAACAGGATGCCGCAACTCGCCGGGATCAACCGTTGCAGCAGCGGCCGCAGCCTGGGCTGTCGTACGCCGGACCGGCTTTGGGCCTTAAGGGGGATCACCTGTGCCGTGGGGGCAGCGGCGCTGACCGGTGGTGTCAGGGAACGCGCTTCAGATTTCATGGTAATTCCTCTTAACGGTGAATGGCGAAACTGGCGGCATAGGCGGCGGGGTTACTACCGTCCCACACTTTGCCGTCCATCAGGGTGCTGCTGCGCATGGCGTTGGCGGGCACGGTCACGTTCCCCACCGCCGCTGCCGCCTGTTGATAGATGTCGAGTCGGTTGATTTTTTGCGCCACGCCAAGGTAATCCGGGTCAGTTTTCACTAGTCCCCAGCGCTTCATCTGTGTCAGAAACCACATGCCGTCGGAGTAGTACGGGAAGCTGACTTCACCGTCGTGGAAGAAACGCATCGCATGGGCATCCTGCCATTGTTGACCGAGGCCGTTTTGGTACTGGCCGAGCATGCGTCCCTCGAGGGTTTCAGGTTTGGTATTGATCCATGCCCGTCCGGCCAGGGTTTGCGCTGTTTCGCGCCGGTTGTCATCCGATGCATCAATCCAGCGTGCGGCTTCCAGCACCGCAGCAGTCAGGGCGCGGGCGGTGTTGGGATTCTCCGTCACCCATTGCGCGCGGGTGGCGAGGATTTTTTCCGGGTGATCCGGCCAGATTTGCTGGGAGGTGGCGGCAGTGAAGCCGATGTTGTCGCTGATGGCACGTTGGTTCCACGGTTCACCAACACAAAAACCGCTCATATTGCCGATTTTCATGTTCATCACCATCTGCGGTGGCGGCACCACGACGGTACGCACATCCTCAAAGGGATCGATACCGGCATTCGCCAGCCAGTAGTAAAGCCACATGGCGTGGGTGCTGGTGGGAAAGGTATGAGCAAAGGTGTAAGTGCCTTTGGCGCTGCCTGCGATAAAGGTTTTCAGACTGGCTGCATCCGTCACCTTCTGTTCTTTGAGCTGATTCGACAGGGTGATGGCCTGGCCGTTGTTATTCAACGTCATCAGGTTTGCCATGTCATGTTGTGGACCGGCAACGCCCAATTGAAGTCCATAGATCATGCCGTACAACGCGTGGGCCGCATCCAGTTCGCCAGCCGTCAGCTTATCGCGCACCGCCGCCCAGCTCGCCTCTTTGCTGGGTTGCAGACTGATACCGTATTTTTTGTCGAAGCCTTTCACCGCTGCCATCACCACCGGCGCGCAGTCGGTCAGTGGGATAAAACCAACCCGCACAGTGCTTTTCTCCGGCGCATCGCTACCTGCCGCCCAGACGGCATTGCGTAACCCCGGCAGCAGATAACTCCCCCCAACCGCCGCACTGCCCAGCAAAAAATGCCGACGGGAAATCGAAAACTGCGTTCTGCTCATCCGCATCACCCTGAAAAAAAGGAATAAAAAAAGGCGTCCTCCCACATGCAATCGCATGGGGCCGGACGCCTTTATCCAAAGCACTCGTTCTGCCGCCGTTGGCACAACAAATGCGCAATGTCATAAAGATGTTGCAAAGGGTGTGCCAGGATGGCGGAGGGTGAATTTTCAGCTATTTATCAGCATCAGCTCCCGCGCCCCCCCTTGACACGCACCGCGTTGACGCAAAATACGCACATTCTTTGTGCAGATAACTCCAATGGGTTAGACCTTCAATGTGGCGGCGACAGCGAGAATCGCCTGAGCGATCTCAAGGATGCGTTTGTTCTGGTTCATGGCGCTTTTGCGTAGTGTCTGCCAGGCATCCTGCTCGCTGTAACCATGCTGCTGCATCAGCCAGCCTTTGGCCTGATCAATGACTTTTCGTTCATCGAGTGACGCACGCATACTGGCCAGCTCATCGGCCTGTGCCTGCAAACGCTGCGCCTGTTCACGGATGAGCGACAGGACCGAGCGTCCCAGCTGTGGCGCCAGACCGCTGCTGTCCAGCGTGACATCCTGCCCTGCCAGCCAGTTGGCCCCGGCGACATACAAGGTAAAACCTGCTTCATCCGCCAGCAGGGTGGCATTAGCATCGTGTTGCTGCGTTTCGGCCATTGCCCGGCGGCAGCAGCTCATTAAAGCCGCGCTCAGACCATCTTCGACCTGCTTCATATTGTCCAGACGCGCCGTGAGCAAAGAGAACCACTGCAACACGCCGTTATCACCGCAGTGCGCACCGGTACAGGCGATACGGCGCAGACGTTCGACTTCACTGCCCGCATCACTCATCCGACGCCAGCGTTGCAGATTCTGTGCATCGGCAAACTGACTGAAGGTGGCAAAACTTTGCTCCTGGGCTTCGATCAGCGCCTGAACGCGCTGCCGCTGCTCCGGGGTAAATTGCCCGGCAGCAAAGCCCGCTGAGCCGGTTGCCCGTTCCTGACCAGCCAGCTCTTTGCCCTGCATAAAGCTGAACAACGCGATCAGCGCCCGTGAGATATCCGGTTCGCTGGCGGTATCTGCCGCTTCAAACACCAGATTCAATAAGGTGCGAATGATGTGGTTGAAGGCGTCCATCGCCTGCGCATGGGGCAATTGCAGGCTGCGCACCTGCGCCCGCAGCGCCGGCAGCCCTTCCAGCGCCTGTAATGCGGCGGCAATTAACAGACAGAAACGGCTGTAGCCGGGTTGCGCATCTGCCGCCGGTAACACGGAGAGCATGTGACGCTGTTCTGATTGCACATCTTGCGCACGCGCTTCCAGCTCATCACCAAATACGCGTCCGGTTGAGCATAACCAGATATTGCTGACGCCTCTCTCGCGCTGTAACCGATGAATTAACTCACTGATGGCAGTGATCAATTCACCGGTACGCAGTAGCCGTTGCAGGCTGGCAATTTCACTGGCGCGGCTGGCATTCAGGTAATCTACAGCCTGAGTCATCGCATTCTCCTGGCATTCCCCTTTTGAGTAAAAGTCTTAGCAAAAGCCATGCCGGAACTGGATTTGCAACTGGCTGAATCAGGCACGGATATTCTGAAAGTAAGAAAATTGTTTACTGCCGCAATCTTTTTTTATGATAGAAAATAGATTAATCTTATTTACCAATTTTCTTTGGCGCTAACTTGAGCCAAAAGCGGCTACGCAGCCTTAGGCGCTGAATGGCAACAAATAAGTTAAATTGGCTTAACTATCCCTGAAGGTACGCTTTTTTTATCACCGGCAAACAACGCCGTTTTACCCAGTAGCACGGGATTTCCCACGGTGCAATAGTTTGAATTCTCAAAAGTCTTATGTAGACTGACGGGAGCACTATCTTTCTGTAATCTGACTGTTTTTTTGAAGGCATTCTCACTGCATAATCTGGCCGCCTGCGCCTGATTTTCGCCGTAAAGGGCAATGCATTATGCAGTTAATCTGATGAAATTTGAGGATCATGGTGAATAAGAGTCTTGTGCTAACGCTGCTGGCGGTGCTGACTTTGGCAAGTTGCAAAGCACCACCGCCGCCAGTCACAGATGACACCCTGGTAACCAGTGAAGTGAATGGGGTTAAACTGGTTCATCGTCATGCGGTGGCAGCACCTGGCGAATTCACGCCGGTCAATCAGAGCTTCCGGGCGCTCTATGGCGCTTCAATCATGACCACGCCAGATTACAGCGGCAAAGTGGTACGCTACCTGGAGACGGGTAAAACCTTTGAAGTTCTGGGTCGTGTTGAGCATAGCTGGCTGGCGATTGCTGATGAACCCCAGGGCACGCTGATTGGCTACGTGCCGCCGAAAGCAGGCGTAGAGAGCAGCCGCTATGATGCCACCCTGCGTAGTGACCGCCCCCGTCCTCGCCGCAGCAAACAGGTCTGTGTAGACGTGGGGGGCGCCAGCAAAGCGTGCCGCACCAACGATACCGCGACCTGGATCTTAGACTGATCATGAAATCCGGCGCATATTGCCCGCAGAAGCCTTACTCTCTGCGGGCAGAGGGTTCCACTATTGCCTGGAAGAACGAGATTTAATGACTCAGGAAGCCCTGGCACGAGACGTTACCGTCGCGGGCAATGATAACCTGTTATTGACTGCCGCAGCCCCGATCCTCAATGCCGTCGTTCAGATACGGCAGGCCGCCACACACGATGACCCCGCTGGTTTACGTCAGCTGTTGATCGATGAAATTCGTCAGTTTGAACAGCGCTGTAAAATGTCCGGTTTACCTTTCGAGATGATCATTGGCGCACGCTATTGCCTTTGCAGCTTGCTGGATGAAGCGGCAGCACAGACCCCGTGGGGTACGCGCGGCGTCTGGTCAGGTAACGGTATGCTGGTGACATTCCACAACGAAAGCTGGGGCGGCGAGAAGGTGTTCCAGCTGTTATCGCGCATTTCACAAAATCCGCAGCAACATTTGTGGTTGCTGGAAGTGATCCACTACTGCCTGTTGTTAGGCTACGAAGGACGCTATCGCGGTAGCGAAAATGGCCAGGCGCAGTGCGAAATCATTCGGAAACGTTTGGCGCATCTGATTGCAGAAACCCGACCCGATACTGGCGCTGCCAGCGCCCGACTGGTTGAGGTGCATCCGCTGGTGAGCAGCTTATCTCGCCCGATGGTGCCGCTGTGGGCCTGCATCACCCTGGCGGCGCTGGTGGCGTGTCTGATTTATAGCGGTCTGAACTGGCGTCTCGGCAATGCGGCGGAACCGCTGTTACGTGCCATCTACGAAACCCCTTTACCGCAAATCACCCCAGGGCGTCGCCCAACGTCACCGCAGGCATTGCTTGATTTGCATCAGCGTCTCAATGATGTCATCGCGGCGGGGCAACTTGAAGTGAGCGATGGGGCCTTCGGCAGCAAAGTTATCATCCCGGCTGACAAGTTGTTTATCACTGATGGCACCGTGGTCAATCAGGTGGGACGTGCGCTACTGGCGCATGTTGCCAGTGCCATGAAAACCGTGAAGGGCACGGTGCTGGTGTCGGTTTATACCGATAACAGCCCGGTGGATGGCCGTTTTGCTTCCAGTTACGAATTCTCCTTTGCCCGCGCCCGCGCTGTCGCCCAGTTGCTCAATCCGCAACTGGCTGAGGGACATAGCGTGAAGGCGGAGGGCCGTGGTGACAGTAATCCCCTGTTGCCAAACGACAGCAATGAAAATCGCGCCCGCAATCGCCGGGTAGAAATCACCCTGTTTGCGGCACCGGAAACCCTTAGCAATCATCAGGGAGGCCAATGATGCGCGCATCACTTCAGCATTTATTAACGCACCGTCTGCTGTGGAGTTTTATTGGCATCACTGCACTGAGCTGCGTGTTGTGGATTCTCGGCCCACTGTGGAGCTGGGGCGATACCCGACCACTCGAACCCTTATTGCCACGGCAACTGGTAGTGGGATTGCTCTATTTTTGTTGGGTACTGTTCCAGTTTATCCCTGCCATCTGGCGTGCCTGGTTTAACAGCAAACTTTTGACCCGCTTGCAGCAAGTCAGCAGCGAGGAGCTTTCCGATCGCCAGATGACGGAGACGCTGCTGACTCAACGATTTAGCGAAGCAGCCCAACGGCTGAAACGCACCCAATTTGGCCGCCGTCAGCGGCAAGGCTGGTTGGCGCGCTTCCAGAGTCACTATCTCTATCAGCTACCGTGGTACGTCATTATTGGCGCGCCTGGTGCCGGGAAAACCACCGCGTTGCTCAATGCCGGACTGGAGTTTCCCCTCACCGACAGTCTCGGCAATGCCGCTGTACGCGGGGTTGGCGGTACACGTCATTGTGACTGGTGGTTTACGGACAGTGCAGTGCTGATTGATACCGCTGGCCGGTATGCGTTGCAGGAAAGCCAACGGGCACGCGATGCCAGCGAATGGCATAACTTCATCCAGTTGTTGAAGCGTTACCGTACCCGGCAACCCATCAATGGCGTGATCATGACCATCAGCGTGGCCGATCTGCTGACCGACTCCGCCGAAGCACGCCACGCGCAGGCCACCGCGTTACGCCAGCGGATGGTGGAATTGCACCAGCAAACCGGCATCCACTTTCCGGTATACGTGATGGTGACGAAAACCGATCTGTTGAAAGGTTTTATGAGTTTCTATGGTGGCCTGAATAAACAGCAACGCGATGCTATCTGGGGTTTTACCTTTCCCTGGGAACCGGGTAAACCACACAAGGATGACTGGCACCGCAGCTTCAGCCAACAATATCATCTGCTCGAACAGCGCCTGCATCAGCAGCTGGCAGGTGTGATGGCGCAGGATCGCGACCTGACCCAGCGCGCCGATAGCTTCCTGTTTCCACAGGAATTCAGCTCGTTGCGTCCCTTGCTGAACGAGTACCTTGATGTGGTATTTTCCGGCCATCAGGACGCCGTGGCCTGGTCGGCACGCGGCCTGTTTTTCACCAGCGGCACCCAGGAAGGCTTGCCTTTTGATCGCATTATGGGCGAGCTAAACCGCAAACTTCAGTTGCCGCAAGCAGGCCAGCACACCATCGCCGCCTGGGATAGCGTCAATCGCAGCAGCCCAATCCCCGGCACGCGTGGGCAAAGCTTCTTTATTCGCAACCTGTTGAGCGATTTAGTGTTTCGGGAGAGCGGTCTGGCAGGCAGCAACCGTCACTGGGAGTACCGCAATCGCTTGTTCCACTGGATTGGCTATGGCGTGTTGACCGGCGCTTTGCTGCTGCTTTCCTGCCTGTGGCTCGCCAGCTATCTCCAGAATCAGCGCTATCTTGATCAGGTCGCCGCACGTATCGCACCGATCACCCAGCAGAGCCAGCAAGTTATTCATCAGCCTGCGGATAATATTTTTGATCTGCTACCCTTCTTAAATAATCTGGTGAAGTTGCCGCTTTCGGATCGCTTTTCCCTCGATAATCCTCCGCTAACCATGCGTGTCGGCTTGTATCGCGGTAATCAGGTAAGCGATGCAGCTTGGGTGCTTTATCAAAACGCCCTTAAGTCTTTATTACTGCCGCGCGTGGCCCAGCAGATCACCAATCTGCTGCGCGACGATCCCGGTACTGATAATGAATACAGCCGTAATGCGCTCCGGGCCTATCAGATGCTGTATCAGCCACGCAATTATGATGGCGAGTTTTTGCGTGGCTGGCTGATGCAAAATCTGCAACGCACCCTGCCGGATAACGTCAGTGCACGCGATTTACAGCAGCTGGACTGGCACCTCAGTCAATTGCTGGATCAGCAGATTCAGTCTTCGCCTTATGCCCGCGACAACGCACTGATGATGCGTAAGCTTGCGGAAAATCTGAAAAATGCCGGTCAGAACGGCAATACGCTGACGCTCGCACCGTTAAACGCTGCACAGCGATTGACCGGACACAGTGAGTAATGGTGAGGTAATGATGGCGACACATACCGCCCCTGGCTGGTACGGGAAGTTGCCGACAACCGGTGATTTCCTGCGCCAGCGACTCAGTGAGAATAGCGTGACATCCTGGAGCCATTGGTTTCAGCAAGGTTTACTGCATTGGCATCAGCAGGAGAATGCCACGACCCAGCACTTTCTGGCGGCACCGGTGTGGAATTTTGTTTTACCGATTTCACCGTTGCGCCCCCAGGTACAAATGGGTTGCCTGCTGCCCTCCTGTGACCGTGTCGGGCGCGCCTGGCCGTTGCTGGCGTTGCGCAGTTTTCCCGTGAGCCAGTGGCATCCTGCGCAACTGGCGCTCTCTGGCGACTGGTATCAGGAACTGGGGATGACGTTGTTGCGTGCAGTGCGGGATGCCCAGACCGCAGACATGCTGGAACTGGCTATACAACAGATGTCACCGTTGCTGGTCCCGGAAAAACGTCGTACCGACATCATGGACGTGATCGGCTTCGCTGACCTGCCCAGCTCGTTAAGCTGGCGTGAAGTGGCCGACCATTTTGATCCCCACGAGCATATCAGCTACTGGTGGAGTAACCGCAGTGACGGTTTTGCACACGCCACACATAAACACAGTGGCCCGCTCACCGCGCAGCTTTTTGCATTATTGTTTAACCCGGCGTCAGGTGCGCAGCCGGGACGTAACGGCCTCTATCCGCCCATGTTCGAATAGACCGCGACGTTTGCCCTCTGTAAACGGGAAGACTCATGGAATTTACCATTGTGCAGTGCAATACGGATGTGCCGGCAAAAACGGTGGCCTTCAAGCCGCCAGGCGGCACCATCGGCCGTAGTCAGGATAATGATCTGGTGCTGCCGGATGAATCGCGAGCCATTTCTCGCCTACAGGCACTGGTACATCTGTCGCCCGAAGGCGAATGCCGTTTGACCAACCAGGGCAGCGTCACCTCCGTGGTGCTGAATGGCGTGCCATTGCCACGCGGTGCGCAAGCGTCATTGCAACATGGTGATGCGTTAACGATTGGAGAATACGGGCTCGAGGTACGCGACCCGGCACGCACCACGGCGCAAAAAGACGATCCACTGGCGTTTTTTTCCCCGGCAGAAAGTGACCCGCTTGGCATGCTGGAGAGCATCCAGCATGTCATCCCTGAACCCGCAGCGCCGCGCCCTGAACGTCATAATGATGCACGCCTGGCGATCGACCCACAGGAGAGTTCACCCGCCCTGCCCACGGTGCTGCCCGGTACGGACCAGGATAAGCTGATTATCGCGTTGCTGGAAGGAATGGGGCTGAACAACGGCCATCAAACGCCCATGAACGAAGAACAGATGCGCATCACCGGACGGATGCTGAGTCTGTTTTCGCAGGGCACAGTCGCGCTTCTCTCCTCGCGATCGATTCTGAAACGCGGTGTCAAAGCCGATATGACGATGATCCTCAACGAGGCCAATAACCCCTTCAAAATCCTTCCTTCTGGCAAAACGGTGCTGATGCAGATGTACCAAAGCCAGATGCCGGGCTTTATGCCGCCAGAAACTGCCGTGCGTGATGCCCTGGTGGATTTACAGGCCCATCAATTAGGGATGATTGCCGGTATTCGCGCCATCATCGCGGCGATGCTGCAATCATTCAATCCCCAGCGGCTGGAAGATCAGGCACGACAAGATGGCGTCATGCCAAAAATGCCGTTTGCGAATACACGTAAGGCCGCGCTATGGGACCATTTTTCCCGTCATTATCAACGCACAGCTGGCGAGATTGAGGATGACTTCCACACCCTGTTCGGTGAAGCCTTTCTGCACGCCTACGATATGGAAGTTAACCAGTACAAAGATTCACAGACGCGGACGGAAGACTCATGAAGATGATGTTTGCCAGCCGCTGCCAGCAAGGTATGCGCGATGAAAATCAGGATCGTACCGGTGCGCAACTGGACGATCGCAAGGCTTGTTTTGTGGTGTGTGATGGCGTGGCGGGACTGCCGGGCGGAGATCGGGCGGCACAACTGGTACGTGATACCCTGCTCGACGCAGTACAACAAGATGCGGCCTTCACACCAGCGGTGACTGCCGAGGCAATCAAACTTTGCCAGCGCGTGCTGCTGGAGGAACAGGGAAAGAATCCGAATTTTTCCCGCATGAGCACCACGCTGGCCGCGCTATTTATTGATCGGGAAAAACAACGGGCATGGTGGGCGCACGCTGGTGATAGCCGGGTTTATCACTTTCGCCACGGTTCTCTTTTTCAGGTAACACGCGATCATAGTCTGGCCCAACAATTGCGTGAGGCTGGCTATGAAAATACCGGCATTAACAGTAATTTACTCTATAATGCGCTCGGCGTTGAACCGGCGCGTCCGGCCACTTTTAGCGAGGTAATTGCGCTGGAAGATGGCGATGCCTTTCTGGTCTGTACCGACGGATTCTGGCTCAACCTGACGACTGACGAAATGGAACAGGCCCTGCGCATGGTCAATGCCTGCGAAGAGTGGCTGGCATTGATGGAACAAGCCGTTAACCGCAGCGTAAAAAGCGACAATCTGAGTGCTCTGGCGATCTGGATTGGTGAGCCACAGGAAGCAACGCTGCTTTATTCCCAGGCCGATGCGGCACGTTTTCTGCCGTCACGTTATTGATTCCAAGGATTCATATGAAATTGTGGTTGTCGGGCTTAGCGACGCTGCTGCTGGCCCTGAATGCACAGGCTGAAGATTATCGGGTGGTGTACTCCCCGAGCCTCGCGCTGGAAGTGTATATCGATGACGTGGCAAGTAACGCCCCAAACGACTGGTGTAAAGAGACACTACCGCTGCGTATTGTCTCCGGCAAAGGCACCGACTCCAGCGTGCTCACCAGCTTTTTGCCGCGTGTCGGCACGCTGCTGGCGAATCAGTGCGGCACACTGGATGTGATTCCCTGGCAGATGACCGACAAAGATGGCAACGTGCTGGCTAACGGCAGCGCCACCAAATTACAGAACTGGCGGCCTATTGTGCTGAATGATGCCACCGCCAATGCCAGCGCCAACAATGCTGCTCCTCTCGATTTATCACGCCCGGCAGACAGCAGCCCACTGCAACAATTTGCCTTGCCGGGTGGCTGTCATTTCCGCACCTGGTGGGATGATAAAGGCGCATCGCTGTTTATCCCTGAAATGACGCAGCAGCATTGCTCGTCTGAAGGTTGGCTGGAAGGCAGCAGCGAGCTGACCCAGGTGATCAACGGCCAGCCGCAGCAGTTGGCGGTCAATTTTTACCAGGGTTATCCGATCGCCAATCTCAATGTCAGCGGCCCACCGTTACAGGTGATCGCCGTCAATAACCAACGCATGATCGTGACGCGCCCGGATGCTGCCGACAGCTGGCTGGTGCTGCCCTTCGATGCCAAACAGCACCTCTGGCGTTTTAACGGAACGCTGTTGGTCAAAATGGACAAGACCACGGGACAGGATGCCGATGTGGTTAAAAAACGCGTTGAAACTTTACGTGGCGTCTGGTCGCCGCAGTTTATGCCACAGCAAAAAGTGACTGTGTTACTGATTGACACCCTGCATGCGGATCTCGCGGATCCTGCCATTGGTGCCTGGCGTAACATTAATTAATAGCGGCCGTTGCCCGTGTATTTCCCGGGCGGGCTACAGGACGTGTTCAGAGAGTTCACTATGTCGGCAAACGATAATCTAAAGATACCTAACGCCCTGCCTGCGGGTTACCGGTTCAATGAGTTCGAAATTAAAGATGTGATTGGCGGCGGTGGTTTTGGCATTGTCTACCGCGCCTGGGATCATCAACTGGAACGAACCATCGCCATTAAGGAATATATGCCGGTGTCGCTGGCGGTGCGCGCTGCCGATCTGTCGCTGGAACTGCGTGGCGAACGTTTTCAAAAATTGTTCAACGCCGGTCGCAACAGTTTTATTCAGGAGGCTCGCCTGCTGGCGCGCTTTAATCATCCTGGCCTGCTACACGTTCTGCGTTTTTGGGAAGAAAATGGCACTGCCTATATGGGCACGCTCTATTACAGCGGGATGACGCTTAAAGAGTGGCAAGTCACCAGCCCGGAAAGCATCGATGAAGCCTGGATCCGCCGACTGTTACCACCGCTGTTTGGCGCGATCAATACCATTCACCAGGCGGGTTATCTGCATCGCGATATCTCCCTGGACAACATCCAGATTCAGGAAAATCAGCTGCCGGTGCTGCTCGATTTCGGCTCCGCACGCAAGGAGATTGGTAATCTCTCCGACGAAACCGAAATCATGCTGAAGCCGGGCTTCGCACCGATCGAGCAATACAGTGAAGAAGGTGAAGGCGAACAAGGTCCCTGGACGGATATCTATGCGCTGGGCGCGGTGTTGCACAATCTGATCACCGGCTATGCGCCCCCGGTTTCCGTAGTACGCTGCATTGAAGACAACTATCAGCCGCTGATTGAACGTAAACCTGAAGGTTATTCGTTGCCACTGCTGCATGCGATTGATTGTGCGCTGGCGATGAAGCCAGCAGATCGGCCACAGACCATTGATGCGTTTGCCAGCCTGATCGATCTGCCGGTGAGCGATGTGGAAGCCTTGGTTACCCAGATTACCCCGTTTAACGACACGCCCATCGAGCCAGAAGTACCGATTAGCGTACCCGAACCACAGGTAATGGCCGTTAACCACGCGGCTGCGGTTATTGAACCGGTCACCCCGCGCAATGTACGTCTTTTGTCACCCGGTCTGCTGGCCGTCGCTGCGGTGGCTATTCTGGCGGTGATCGTTGCCGTGTGGAAGGTCAACCATCGCAGCGCTGAACCAGAAATAGCCGCATCAAATGCCGCAGCCTCCGCTGACGCCAGCAAATCTGCCAGCAGTACGCCGGTGTTGGCAACCCTTTATCTGCGGTTGCAGGACGGGGAAAATATTGTGGTGAATGGTAAAGCGCAGAATGTGAAACCCGCCAGTAACGGCTTTGCGTCATTGAGTCTGGCGGCAGGTCAGTATCATATTGAAGTGCACAACGGTAACCAGGTTCACAGTCAGTCACTGACGATTGATAAACCTGGCACCTGGCTGATTAATCCCGGTAATTAAGAGGATACCCGCGCTGTGCACTGTTGCAGCGCTCTGACCTGGGTAGCCAGAACCGTCAGGCCCTCTTCCTGCATGCCGCGTTTTGCCAGCTCCTGCTCCAGCGAGAACAGATATTGCGCATTGGTGCCCAGCGGACCGCTGGCCTGGGCAATTAATGGCGCAATGGTGCCCGGACAGGAGTCTGCTTCAAACAACGGATGACGCGGGTCCATGATAAATACCAGCGCCGACACCCTGCGATCATCATCCAGCTTCAGTTCGCACCAGGTAGGCAGATAGCAACCGGTGATCATTTCCCGCTTCCACAGCAATTCCAGCTCGTCATGCAGACGCACTTCGGGCAGACGAAACGCCAGGCCGCTGGTGCTGCCACCCTCTTTCAACGCGAGCATACGTCCGGGATGCGTTGCCGTTCCACGCCCGGCAATTAACCGCAGGCAGAATGCCCGGTGCCAGCCATCAAGTTGACCAGAAGCGACTTCTTCCGCCTCAAACACCGGGTTCCACATCAGCGAGCCATAACCAAAAATCCATACCGGACTGTGGTCAGGACGGCAGGCAAGCGTGGCGGCAAGCGAAGCAGCTCGCTGTTCGCAACTCCACAGCAACGTCTCTTCGATATCACCGAATGAGGTTTTACAATCTGCTTTTAATAAGAATTCCCGGGTTAGCAATGCGACCTCCTCAACTGCCCTGACATCCTGTCGGTTTAGCTCCTGAGATACTGATTTCGTCACAGCGGATGCTGATGCACCGCCTTATCAGAAGACATTAATGCATTTGTCACAATTTTTTCAAGGTTGATGCCGATCACAAAGGGTAAATTGCCCGTAAATCGCATCGGCTGCCTGGCATGAAACTTGACCGGGGGAGACAGGAAGTGTGAAGCGGGCCGCAATGGCCCGCAGGGATCAGTGTTTAGGGTGCCACTTGTTATCGTCGCCTTTTTGATAATCTTTTTTGACCGCAGCCCAGGCAACTTTGTGGGCCACTTTTTCGCGCGAGTCGTTACCGAAGCGATCATCCTCATCACGGTATTCATCCCAGGCGCTGTTAAATGCTTTCTGGTAGATTTTTTGCGCATGCGCCGGTAGTACGTGGCGTACACTGTCAGGTAGTTCATGTGTTGATGAGTAAGGCATAAATCCTCCTTTTCTAACCACAGGGTAAGTCTGGAACAGATAGTAAAAAACGCAAATCATCACTTTTATCGCGTTAAAGGAATTAAAAGTTCATAACCAGCATTTACTCAAACCAAAACGTAAAAAAAACGCCATATATCCAGATTAAGATGAGAATCAGCAATGATTAACGTAATGAAAATAATGAAATGAAGAGAAATAACCGGATTTTTTAGTGATGAGATTTATTTTTTCTTCTAAAGTAAATAATCGTAAAAACCCGGCACCGAACGTGATGAAAAGTTACACTGCGCAACGCTGTAAAAGTAAGTATATTTATCAGGCACTGACTGCCTGATTTTATTCTTTTTTTCGGAGAGGATGGCGAATGGCTGTACATGAGAAAACCCGTCACACTGAATATTCCCTGATTTTCCCCATCGTCGCACTGGGCGTACTGAGTTTTTTTGGTGCACAAACCAGCCTGCCAGTGGTGATTGGCATTAATTTGCTGGCCCTGGTGGCCATTCTGAGTAGTGCGTTCAGCGTGGTACGCCATGCCGATGTGCTGGCGCACCGACTGGGTGAGCCTTATGGTTCGCTGATACTCAGCCTTTCCGTGGTGATCCTTGAGGTCAGCCTGATATCGGCGCTGATGGCAACCGGCGACGCCGCTCCCGCATTGATGCGCGATACCCTGTATTCGATCATTATGATTGTTACCGCCGGGCTGGTGGGATTTGCCCTGCTGCTGGGTGGACGCAAATTCGCAACGCAATACGTCAATCTGGTGGGGGTGAAGCAATATCTGATCGCCATTTTCCCACTCGCCATCCTGGTGCTGGTGTTCCCGAATGCGTTGCCCGGCGGCAATTTTTCAACTGCACAGGCTTTGCTGATTGCGGCGATTTCTGCCGCAATGTACGGCGTGTTTCTGTTGATTCAGACCAAAACGCATCAAAACCTGTTTGTCTACGAACACGAGGATGAGAGCGATGATGGCGACCCGCACCACGGAAAACCTTCAGCGCACAGCTCGTTATGGCATACCGCCTGGCTGATTGTGCATCTGATTGCGGTTATCAGTGTAACCAAGATGAATGCCAACACGCTGGAGCATCTGTTAACCGAATTAAACGCACCGCAGCAGTTTACTGGCTTTCTTGTGGCATTGCTGATCCTGTCACCGGAAGGACTGGGGGCGATTAAAGCGGTGCTGATGAACCAGGTGCAGCGTGCGATGAACCTGTTTTTCGGTTCAGTACTGGCCACCATTTCACTGACCGTACCGGCGGTAACCATTATAGCCACGCTGACCGGGCAGCAACTGGTGTTCGGTCTGGAACCACCGCATATGGTGGTGATGAGTGCGGTGCTGATCCTGTGCCATATTTCATTTTCCACCGGACGAACCAATGTGTTGAATGGCGCGGCGCACCTGGCGTTGTTTGTCGGCTATTTGATGACGATTATGCTGTAGCGGTGCGATTCATCGCACGCCTTTAACGCTATCGGTAATACCTGCGCGATAAATCGCGCCGCTTGTATCTTGAAGTTGTAACTGGTTAGCTACCCGTTACACGAAACGGAGGCAGCTTGTCGCGCCGCTTAAGACCCGATCTTGTGCCGTAGCTTAAAGCCCTCCGTTTCTCCTTTCACGCCAGCATCTACTCTGAACGGTAACCAGAAGCTCTGACTTCGTATGTACAAGGCAAGATGGCGTGATGGTTCATGTGAAAGGGAGCTGTCTTATGATTTATCTCGGTATTGATGTCAGTAAAAACAAACTCGACCTCTGCCTGTTGCCCGGCAACGGGA
>NZ_CP024636.1:3640637-3664830 GCF_009728735.1 Pantoea phytobeneficialis | reverse complement strand
GTGGTACCGGTGGAAAAAACGTCCGGGAGCTCAGTCAGGGGGCGTGCGCGGATGTCAAAAACAGGCCCGGCAGACGTAAGGGCGAAACTGTATATGGCGGCGATCGTAGCGATCAGGTGGAATGCCCCGGCGAAGGCGCTGTACCAGAGGCTAATCGCGAAGGGCAAAGCCAGCAAGGCCGCGCTTGGAGCGGTGATGCGCAAGCTGGTTCATCAGTGCTTCGGGGTGCTGAAAACGCGGATGAAGTGGGATGAAAATTACGCAGCTACCGCTTGACGTTCAAGACGGTAGCTACGGATAGCAAGCCAATAAAAAAGGCGTCTTTCGACGCCTTTTTTACCAACCAACGATTTAGTTGCTGGTATCCAGTTCCGGGAAGCTTTTCACCAGGTCATCAATCGCTTTCATCTGTACCAGGAACGGCTCCAGTTTGTCGAGCGGCAGTGCAGACGGGCCATCACATTTGGCGCTGTTTGGCTCCGGGTGGGCTTCGATAAACAGACCAGCAATGCCGACCGCCATACCGGCACGCGCCAGTTCACCCACCTGCGCACGGCGACCGCCTGAGGCAGCACCAAACGGATCACGAGTTTGCAGCGCATGAGTCACGTCGAAAATCACCGGGCAGTTATTGGTGACTTTCTTCATCACGTTAAAGCCCAGCATATCCACGACCAGGTTGTCATAACCGAAGTTGCTACCACGGTCACACAGGATCACTTTATCGTTACCGCCTTCGGCGAATTTATCGACAATGTTACCCATCTGACCCGGGCTGACGAACTGGGGTTTTTTCACGTTAATGACTGCGCCCGTTTTCGCCATCGCTTCAACCAGGTCAGTCTGACGTGCAAGGAAGGCCGGCAGCTGAATAACATCTACCACATCAGCCACAGGCTGTGCCTGCGCCGGTTCGTGGACGTCAGTAATGATTTTCACGCCGAAGGCTTGCTTCAGCTCCTGGAAAATCTTCATCCCCTCTTCCAGGCCCGGACCACGGTAAGAGTGGATAGAGGAACGGTTGGCTTTGTCAAAAGAGGCTTTGAACACGTAGGGGATACCGAGTTTGTCGGTCACGGTTACGTAATGTTCGCAGATACGCATGGCGAGGTCGCGCGACTCCAGCACGTTCATGCCGCCAAAGAGAACAAATGGCAGATCGTTTGCGACCTTGATATCACCAATACTGACTACTTTCTGTGTCATGCCCTTTCCTTTTTCAGAGGTACGCTTAGTGCAGCGTGACCTGTTTTTGTTCAATTGCGTGGATCTGCACTTTAATCATTTCGCTAACCGGGTCTTCCGGACACTGTTCAACGAAGTAGGTAAGATCATTTAGCGCGATATGTTCGCACTCCAGTTGCGCGTAAATCAAACCACGGTCGCGGATTTCGTAGGGGTCATCCGGATCGATTTGTAACAGCACCTGGCTAACATTTAACGCCAGCTCCATCTTTTTCTCGTCCATCAGCGCCGCTTTCAGCGTATCCAGCATCTTACGCATTACGCTGACCGTTTTCGCTTCATCGAGATCATCCTGATAGAGCTTGGCCGTCGGGCTGATATTGCCCTTCAGCCAGACTTCCAGCGTGTGGGTATCGAGGGTTTCACCGTTAAACGGGTTAATCAGCCACATCTCACCATCCAGCCAGTCGGCCCGCAGAATCATCTGGGTCGGGAAGATAACCGGCATCAGCGGCAACTCCAGCTCTTCGGCAATGTGCAGCAGGATCACGCCCAGTGACACCGCAGTGCCCTGACGGCTTTTCAACACCTTATCGATCCATAAGGCATCGGATAAATTGTAGACGCCACTGGCACCGCCAAAACCCCACTGGCGGTAGAACAGCTCCAGCAACTTCTCCAGTTGCAGGTCAGCATCACTGGCACTGCTGACATACGCACGCGCTTCCGCCACTAACGCTGCCAGCTGTTGCTCTACGGATTGAGCAGAAAAATCTTCGCGGATGGCGCAGGTTGCACCAATAACCGCTTCACATAACGGTGTTTGACTGTAATCGAGTTGCTCTGGCGAGGTCATACTATCCCCAATAACGGCATTTTGGTCATCGCCAGCTTAATCACTACCAGTAACGCAACGATCGCAACCAGGCAGGCAATCCAGCGGGTGCTCATCTTTCGCGGGCGACGACTCAAGGCCACGGAACCTAAGGCGATGTAGATAATAACCCCTAACAGCTTCTCAGTCAGCCAGCTTCCTTGTGGTGTGAACGGGTAAAAGTGCGTAATTACGACCAGCAGCACACCACTCAGCAACAAAAACGTGTCGTTGATGTGCGGAGCAATGCGCACCCAGCGGCGATCGAGCTGTGCTGAACCGGTGCATTTCCAGTAAAAACGCACCAGAAACAGGCTGACAGTAATCAGCACTGTAAGCAGATGAAAATGTTTAATCAGCGGATACCAGCTAGCCATCTTGCTTCCTTTATAAGAAAAATTGCCCAAGTGTAACGCGCGGGTTGCCGCCGTAGTCGTCCACTGTGTTGACCTGTTGATAGCCATGTTGAACCATCAATTCTCGCACCGCCTCGCCCTGCTGCCAGCCATGTTCCAGCAACAACCAACCGCCAGCGAGCAGCCAGTGTGGTGCCGTTGCAATAATCACCCGCAGATCGGCTAATCCAGCTTCATCGGCCACCAGCGCACTTAGCGGTTCAAACCGCACATCACCCTGCTGCAAATGATGGTCGGTAGCGTCTATATAGGGGGGATTACTGGCAATCAGATCAAAACGTTGCGGGGTGAGATTGTCGAACCAATCGCTGAGGAGAAATTGTGCATTGCTGATGTGCAAACGCTGCGCGTTTTCCTGCGCCAGCGCCACGGCAGCTGCGATACGATCACACCCGATGACCTGACAATCAGGCCGTTCGCTGGCGAGCGCCAGCGCGATGGCTCCGGTGCCAGTACCTAAGTCAAGGAGAGTGGCGGCACGGGTCGGCAGATGAGCCAGCGCCTGCTCGACCAACACCTCGGTGTCAGGACGCGGGATCAAGGTCGCATCGCTGACGCGCAGAGGTAACGACCAAAATTCACGTTCACCCACCAGATGCGCCACCGGCTCGCCCTGCGCACGTCGAGCCAGGAGCGCATTCAGTTGTTGTAACTGGTTCTCATCCAGCACTGTATCGTCAAACGCCACCAGCCAGGTACGGGATTTGCCGGTAACAAACGCCAGCAAAATTTCGGCATCGCGCTTGGGGCTGTCGCCGCCGCTCAGGGTGGCAACGGCATGCTTCAGCCAGTGGCGAATATCCATTAATCCTGTCCAGCCAGCGCGGCCAACTGGTCGGCCTGGTATTCCTGCACGATAGGCTCAATCAGGCTATCCAGCTTGCCTTCCATCGTCTCATCCAGACGATAGATGGTCAGGTTAATGCGGTGATCGGTAACGCGCCCCTGCGGGAAGTTGTAAGTACGGATACGGTCCGAACGGTCGCCGCTGCCCAGCAGGTTACGACGGGTGGACGCTTCCGCTTCATGGCGTTTTGCCATCTCCGCCGCGTGAATACGCGCGCCCAGTACTGCCAACGCTTTAGCTTTGTTTTTATGCTGCGAACGCTCATCCTGACACTCCACCACAATGCCGGTCGGCAGGTGGGTAATACGGATGGCGGAATCGGTGGTGTTAACGTGCTGACCACCCGCACCGGAGGAGCGGAAGGTATCAATTTTCAGGTCGCTGGGGTTGATATCCGGCAGCTCGGCTTCCGGCAGTTCCGGCATTACCGCCACCGTACAGGCCGAGGTGTGAATACGCCCCTGTGATTCGGTTTCCGGCACACGCTGTACGCGATGACCGCCCGATTCGAACTTGAAACGACCATAGGCACCATCACCCGTCACACGGGCGATGACTTCTTTATACCCGCCATGCTCACCGTCATTGCTGCTGATAATTTCCACCTGCCAGCGGCGAGACTCGGCATAACGGCTGTACATGCGGAACAGGTCGCCGGCAAAAATTGCCGCTTCATCGCCACCGGTACCAGCACGCACTTCGACAAAGCACGGACGCTCATCATCAGGATCTTTCGGCAGCAACAATACCTGTAGCTGCTGCTCCAGCACTTCACGCTTTTCGCGTGCGGTTTTCAGTTCATCCTGCGCCATCTCGCGCATTTCAGGATCGTCGAGCAACATCTCCGCTGTCTCAACATCTTCCTGCACCTGCTGCCATTCACGGAAACAGCGGGTCACATCAGACAGTTGCGCATATTCGCGCGAGAGGGCACGGAAACGATCCTGATCGGCGATCACGCCAGCATCGCCCAGCAGGGCTTCCACTTCTTCGTGGCGTTCCTGGAGAGCTTCCAGCTTGGCAACAATAGAGGTCTTCATGTAATTGAGGGTATCCCGTAAAAGGTCGTGACAGCCTAATCGAGACCGAGGCTGTCACGTAAGATTTGCAGGCGTTCGCTGTCGCCATCGCGCGCGGCCTGCTGTAGTGATTTGGTTGGAGCGTGAATTAAACGATTGGTAAGTTTGTGCGCCAGTTCCTGCAACACTTTTTCGGCATCCGCTCCCTGACGCAGTGCGGCCAGCGCGCGCTCCTGCAATTCAAGGCGTACATCATCGGCCTGCGAGCGATATTCACGAATGGTGTCGACCGCGCTTTGCGCACGCAGCCAGGCCATAAATTCGCCGCTTTCCTGCACCACGATGCTTTCAGCCTGCACCGCCGCAGCTTTACGCTGGGCCATGTTCTGCTCAATGATCGCCTGAAGGTCATCCACGCTGTACAGGTAAGCATTGGCGAGCTTGCCGACTTCCGGCTCCACATCGCGCGGTACTGCGATATCCACCAGCAGCATCGGCTGGTTACGGCGGGCTTTCAATGCACGCTCGACCATGCCTTTACCGATAATCGGCAACGGGCTGGCGGTGGAAGAAATAATAATATCGGCATCAGCCAGTCGCGAATCGATATCCGCCAGCCCGATGACTTCTGCCCCGACCTCATCAGCCAGCAACTGCGCGCGTTCACGCGTACGGTTGGCAATCATCAGCTTTTGCACATGATGCTCACGCAAATGACGCGCGACCAATTCAATCGTTTCGCCCGCGCCCACCAGCAACACGTTAACCGTGCTGAGAGATTCGAAGATTTGACGTGCCAGAGAACAGGCGGCAAACGCCACAGATACCGCACTGGCACCAATTTCAGTTTCTGTGCGCACCCGTTTGGCGACGGAGAAGGTTTTCTGGAACATCCGCTCCAGTTCACTGGACAACGCCTGACCACGTTGTGAATCGGCAAAGGCTTTTTTTACCTGGCCGAGAATCTGCGGCTCACCCAGCACTAAAGAATCCAGACCGCTGGCAACACGCATCAGATGGCTGACTGCCGCGTTGTCCTGATGCCAGTACAGGCTCTTACGCACATCTTCTTCACGCAGTTGGTGATAGTCACACAACCAGCGCACCAGCTTCTCCTGCAAATCGGCCTGCTGCTCTACGCTGAGGTAGAGTTCAGTGCGATTACAGGTGGAAAGCACCACTCCGCTTTGCACCATCGGCTGGGACAGCAGGCTGCTAAGCGCCTGATCCAGCGTGTCCGGCGTGAACGAAACACGTTCGCGCAGTGCAACGGGTGCGGTTTTATGGTTGATTCCGAGAGCGAGCAGCGTCATGGTGGTTCTGGTTGGGATATCCCAATTATTGTCAGGGTTTTGTGAAGCGCATTCTACAAGATGCCACAGATCAAGAAAAGCCATACAAAGCCTATGACTGTAATAAGATTAAACTGATCGTGCGCAATAATCGGTACAACAGCATTGACGGCTTAGATGCGGATGGTTAGCGTTACCGGTTACGAAGTAAAAACCTGTCTGAGGAGATGACCAGGTGATGCCTATGCCTTCGCGCAAGCTGTTGCGCCTTTTACCCCTTGCCAGCGTATTGCTGGCTGCCTGTAGCGTCAACAAACCGCAGGGACCAGGCCCAAGCACCACCGCACCCCAGTGGCAGCAACATCAACAGGCGGTGGCTAAAGTCAGCCATTATGAGACACGCGGTGCCTTCGCCTATATTTCTGATCGCCAGAAGGTGTATGCCCGCTTTAACTGGCAGCAAACTGCCGCTGACCGTTATCGTTTGCTGCTGACCAATCCGCTGGGCAGCACCGAGTTACAACTTGATGCCCAGGGTTCCGTGGTACAGGTGGTCGATAACAAAGGCAAACGCTATGTCAGCAATGACGCTGAAAAGATGATTTCTCAGCTTACCGGGATGGATATTCCCCTCGCCAACCTGCGTCAGTGGATGATGGGTCTGCCAGGCGATGCCAGCGACTATCAGTTAAACGACCAGTATCAATTGCAGAGCCTGAATTACAGTCGTAACGGCCAGCAATGGCACGTAGCCATCTCAGATTACGACAGCAAAGTTACCCCTCCTCTGCCTGCCAATCTCGAGCTGACCGAGGGTGGACAGCGTATTAAGCTGCGGATGGATAGCTGGACCGTACAATGATTACCTCCTGGCCTGCCCCGGCAAAGCTGAATTTATTTCTTTACATCACCGGCCGTCGTCCTGACGGCTATCATAACCTGCAAACCCTGTTTCAGTTTTTAGATTACGGCGATACGCTGACCATCACCCCGGATGAGAGTGGCAACATTCGTCTATTGACACCGTTAGCGGGTGTGCCGGATGAACACAACCTGATCGTTCGTGCCGCTCGTGCCCTGATGCATGCGGCTGAAGTACGCGGTACGTTACCGCCCCAGGCCGGTGCGGCGATTGCGCTGGAAAAGCGGCTGCCAATGGGAGGAGGCCTGGGTGGTGGCTCATCAGATGCGGCGACGGTGTTGGTGGCGCTGAATCATGTGTGGCAAACGCGACTTAGCGTAGATGAGCTGGCAACCCTTGGCGTGCGACTCGGTGCCGACGTTCCGGTGTTTGTTCGCGGTCATGCCGCCTTTGCGCAAGGCGTAGGTGAACAATTGCAACCCGCAGAGCCAGATGAAAAATGGTATCTGGTGGCGCATCCTGGCGTAAGTATCGCCACACCGGTCATTTTTGGCGATCCTGAACTGACGCGCGATTCACCGATACGCTCACTTGATGAACTTTTGCAGCGCCCTTTCCACAATGATTGTGAGTCTGTGGCAAGAAAACGTTTTCGCGAGGTTGATGAGCTGGTTTCCTGGCTGCTAGAATACGCGCCGTCGCGCCTGACTGGGACCGGGGCCTGTGTGTTTGCTGAATTTAACACCGAATCCGAAGCTCGTCAGGTGCTGGAGCTTGCCCCGGAATGGATACGAGGATTTGTGGCG
The DNA here is from genome assembly GCF_009728735.1 of Pantoea phytobeneficialis. Taxonomy (NCBI): domain Bacteria; kingdom Pseudomonadati; phylum Pseudomonadota; class Gammaproteobacteria; order Enterobacterales; family Erwiniaceae; genus Pantoea; species Pantoea phytobeneficialis. Next base: position 3,657,529 of record NZ_CP024636.1, on the reverse strand, counting down.
CGCGGGCTGAATGTCTCGCCGTTACAGCGTACTCTTTCCGGGATTTAAGCGTATGCGTGACTGTGTCACCCCTGTTCCAGGCACAGCACGCGACGCATCAACACACCTGTCTGAACACGCTTTGCGATATTCGCCGGTTATCGCAACGTCGTTCATTCGCTGGACGCAAAGCCTGAGGTTCTTCTCGTGCCTGATATGAAGCTATTTGCTGGTAACGCCACCCCGGAACTAGCACAACGTATTGCCAACCGCCTTTACACCAGCCTCGGAGACGCCGCTGTCGGTCGTTTCAGCGACGGTGAAGTGAGTGTACAGATTAACGAAAATGTACGCGGTGGTGATATTTTCATCATCCAGTCCACCTGTGCCCCCACCAACGATAATCTGATGGAGCTGGTTGTGATGGTCGACGCGCTGCGTCGGGCTTCTGCTGGTCGTATTACTGCCGTTATCCCCTACTTTGGCTATGCCCGTCAGGACCGCCGTGTGCGTTCCGCGCGTGTGCCGATTACCGCTAAAGTAGTCGCGGATTTCCTTTCCAGCGTTGGTGTTGACCGTGTTTTGACGGTTGACCTGCACGCCGAGCAGATCCAGGGCTTCTTTGATGTCCCGGTAGACAACGTATTTGGCAGCCCGATCCTGCTGGAAGATATGTTGCAAATTGGTCTGGAGAACCCGATTGTCGTTTCTCCTGACATTGGTGGTGTGGTGCGCGCCCGTGCCATCGCCAAACTGCTTAACGACACTGACATGGCTATCATCGATAAACGTCGCCCGCGTGCTAACGTATCTCAGGTGATGCACATCATCGGTGACGTCGCTGGCCGTGACTGTGTACTGGTCGACGATATGATCGACACCGGCGGTACGCTGTGCAAAGCGGCTGAAGCGCTGAAAGAGCGTGGCGCGAAACGCGTTTTCGCTTACGCCACCCACCCGATCTTCTCTGGTAACGCGGTGGAAAATCTGCGCAAGTCAGTGATCGATCAGGTGATTGTCTGTGACACCATCCCACTGTCTGACGAGATGAAATCTCTGCCGAACGTACGTACTTTGACGTTGTCCGGTATGCTGGCCGAAGCGATTCGTCGTATCAGCAACGAAGAATCCATTTCAGCCATGTTCGAGCATTAATCGAACGAAACCGGGCCACCTCTGGCCCGGTTTTATTTCCCTGCCACACGTTTAAGTTCAGTTACCGATTAAGGCGCTTCGGGCGCAGATTTTTTCGCGATAATTTTCGTTAAAATTCGCTATTCGCGTTGCCATTCACTGTTTTCAACTAACACTACTATCCGGACTTTAGCCGTCCAGGGTTTAGTGGTATTTTTCACCACACTTTTTTTGAGAACTCCGACCACTATGGCTCTCGACATCTACACACTTTTTGTTTGCGAGCTCTATGTCCTGGGGTTTTTAAGCATCATTATGGTATTTGCCTGGATTGGCTCACAGTATGATCGGGTACTGGGTTTCACCACTCTGACGCTGGTGTTAACCCTTACCGCCGTGTTTCTGAGCAGCCTGCGTGCCGCAGGATTACAGTTCCTGCCCATTGCGGTGGGTAATGTGGTGATGATGCTGGCTTATGGCAACCTGTTAAATGCTTTCCGGGTTTTTTGTAAAAAACCGCTTGGCATGAGCTGGCTGGCGGGGGCATTGCTATGGGCGATTCTGTGTATTTTCCCGGCGTTTTACTTCAGTCTGCCAAAACGCGTTCTGGTCGTTTGTCTGCTGTGCATCATCTACACCGGCGCATTGATTCAACTGCTGTGGCGGGCACGCGCCGCGCTCACCGTCACCTTCTGGCCCGCGCAGATGTTGTTGTGGATACATTTGCTGTTTCACGTCGCACGAATTTTCTTTGATGACGCCGTTGCCACCCCGGTGCATGGTGCAATTGGTGGTTCCAGTTTTTCCGTGTACGTCATGCTGGAATCGATTCTGTTCGTTATTGGCCTGACGTTTACGATTCTGGCGATGGTCAATGAACGTACCCAGATCGCCCATAAACTGGCATCACTGCACGATCCCTTAACCAGTGTGTGGAACCGTCGCGCATTGTTCGAGCAGGCGGAAAAAATCATCGCCCGACGCTTACGGCAACAACAACCCTTCACGGCGATATTATTCGATCTCGACCATTTCAAAAGCATTAACGATCGTTACGGCCACCAACAAGGTGATCGGGTATTAATTGATTTTTGCCAGATTGCCCAGGCGTTATTGCCCGACGAGGGGCAGTTTGCCCGGTTAGGAGGTGAAGAGTTTGCCGCCATCCTGCCCGGCGACAGCGAGCAGGCACAATTGGTATGTGAACGTATTCGCGTCGCAACGCAGTTATCGCTGCCGGATAATATCAGCTACACCGTCAGTATCGGCTATGCAACAGCCAGCAAGGAAGAACTTCACTTTCCGACATTACTGGCATTGGCTGATGAGGCGTTGTATCGCGCAAAAGCCAGCGGCCGTAACCGTACTGAACAATATCTGACACAGTTACAGCCGTTGAATCAGGCTACGCTGGTGTAGTCTTATGGGTGATGCGTGTTACGACGACAACGTTTATCACCGTAGTGGCGCAACCAAAAATAGCGGTCTTCCACTTTTTCACGCCCACTGACACGCGCACCCACCAGCCAGAGCAGCGCACCAATAAAGATGCTAAACATTGCGCCATGCGCCAGGAATTGCGGCAGATTTAGCGAAGGAATTTGATTAATGATCGAGTAACCGACGCCAAGCACCATGGTGAGTAAACCGAGACACATCAGGCCATTACCGATATAGCGAGAGTGATGACGTTTCATAATTCACCTCCATCCTTTTTTAGTAATGCCAAAAACAGCACATAACGTTAACTTGCTATAAGTTTAGGCAATGACCCGGGGTTAAGATGCGTGCATGATCACACATCTTTCACAATCCTGACGAAACTTTACCGCTTATCGGGTTGATTTCGATAGAAAATGATAAATAACGTAGCGGCACTATTCAGTGTCTGCGCCCTTTGTCATCTCCCCTGCCAGGCAGTAAACTAACGCCCTTTCGATTTCGAGACAGGATAATCATCGTGAGCAGCATTAAACTGATTGTGGGACTGGCTAATCCCGGCGCGGAATATGCCGCTACGCGCCATAACGCAGGTGCCTGGTATGTGGATCTGCTGGCGGAGCGCAACAATCAGTCTCTGAAAGACGAACCCAAATTCTTTGGCTACACCGCTCGCTTATCGCTGGCGGGCGAAGATGTGCGGCTACTGGTACCCACCACTTTTATGAACCTGAGTGGCAAGGCGGTCGCGGCAATGGCGACGTTCTACCGCATCGCGCCAGAGGAAATTTTGGTGGCACACGATGAACTGGACCTGCCTCCTGGCGTGGCGAAGTTTAAACAGGGTGGCGGCCACGGTGGTCATAACGGTCTGAAAGACATCATCAGCAAGCTGGGTAACAACAATAATTTTCACCGTTTACGGGTCGGCATTGGTCATCCGGGTGACCGCAATAAAGTCACCGGATTTGTACTGGGTAAACCCCCTGCCAGTGAACAGAAGCTGATCGATGATGCCGTAGATGAAGCGGTGCGCTGTACGGAACTGTGGCTGAAAGAAGATAAGATTAAAGCAATGAACCGTCTGCACGCCTTCAAAGCCGGTTAAGGCCAAATCCCGCGCCGCAGACCGGGAAATCTGTGTATAATGCGCGAAATTTTTTGAATCGTCAGCGTTGCCGGTCAACGCTGCACACTCAGCGAGAAAGGTAATCAGATCATGGGATTTAAATGCGGTATTGTGGGCCTGCCGAACGTCGGTAAATCCACCCTGTTCAACGCGCTGACCAAAGCGGGTATCGAAGCAGCCAACTTTCCGTTCTGCACCATCGAGCCAAACACCGGTGTCGTTCCAATGCCCGATCTGCGTCTTGACCAGCTGAGCGAGATCGTGAAGCCACAGCGCGTTGTGCCGACCACCATGGAGTTCGTTGATATCGCCGGTCTGGTGGAAGGTGCTTCTAAAGGTGAAGGCCTGGGCAACAAATTCCTGACCAATATCCGTGAAACGGATGCCATCGGCCATGTGGTTCGCTGCTTCGAAAATGAGAACATCATTCACGTCGCGGGCAAAGTAAACCCGGCGGAAGATATCGATATCATCAACACCGAACTGGCGCTGTCCGATCTCGATACCTGTGAACGTGCTATCCAGCGTGTACAGAAGAAAGCCAAAGGCGGCGACAAAGACGCCAAAGCTGAGTTGGCGGCGCTGGAGAAGTGTCTGCCGCATCTGGAAAATGCCGGGATGCTGCGCTCACTGAATCTGGATGCTGATGAGAAAGCGGCTATTCGTTATCTCAGCTTCCTGACGCTGAAACCCACCATGTACATCGCCAACGTTAACGAAGATGGCTTCGAGAACAATCCTTATCTCGACCAGGTTCGTGCGATTGCCGACGCAGAAGGTTCAGTGGTTGTGCCAGTTTGCGCCGCAGTGGAATCCGATATCGCTGAACTGGAAGATGATGAGCGTGCGGAGTTTATGGCTGAGATGGGCCTGGAAGAACCCGGTCTGAACCGCGTGATTCGCGCTGGTTATACTCTGCTGAACCTGCAAACTTACTTCACCGCCGGTGTAAAAGAAGTTCGTGCCTGGACTATCCCGGTCGGTGCCACTGCACCGCAGGCGGCTGGTAAAATCCATACCGACTTCGAGAAAGGTTTTATCCGTGCCCAGACTATCGCGTTTGATGACTTCATCGCTTATAAAGGTGAACAAGGCGCGAAAGAAGCAGGAAAAATGCGTTCTGAAGGTAAAGAATACATCGTTAAAGATGGCGATGTAATGAACTTCCTGTTTAACGTCTAATCATTTTCAGCAACAGACGTTAATTAAAAGCCCATGCTTGTGCATGGGCTTTTTTATTCACTCAACAATACCACTTCGGCTTGTCAATTATCTTCAATTGCAGTTTACTGACGAAATACACTCCTGGGAACTTTCTCAACGCGCGCCAGAACACTCTCTATTTTCACTTCTTCGACATTGTTATATCTTAATTATCAATTAAATTATTACCTTTGACACATTGATAATTTTATTCAGTGAAGTGCAGGGTATATTTATTCCTTGCTTAGCTGCAACCAGACCCAAAACTGAAGTTTATTAAAATAACTACAGAAAAAATTACAATATTTTATTTTTACACCGGAGAAACATGAAACACCATTTATTAGCCCTGGCGCTTTGTGCGACATTCGCAGGGAATGCTGCCTCTATTACACCAGGAGGAATGGCAGGTTGGAACTATACTCTCGATGCAACGAATATCACCGGCCTGACCTTCCCATTTACAGTTAATACCGCTCCGGAAACGCCAGGTTATTACTATGCAAGCCAATTTGGTTTTACGGGTGCAACCGCAATTGGTTATATTGGTCTGCAACCGCGAACTGCCGATCAATATTCAGTCGTGTTTTCCTCTTTTGTTTACGGCACTGAAGTTGTAGACAGTGAACGCTGTAGACTGGGCGCTGATGGTAGCTATGGTGCCAGTTGTTCCAGGTTATACCCGATCAAAAAAGGGCAAAGATATCTGTTTGAAGTCCGTCGTGGGAGTGACGATGTCAACGTCTGGTACGGTTTCGTCAAAGAAGAAGGCAGCACAACAGAAACACAAATCGGTGCATGGCGACTTCCTGCTGGCTCGGGGTTACTGAGGTCAGTTCAATCCGGTTGGATTGAATATTATAAAAGTGTCGATACCTGTTACACACCTGAAGTTTCACAAATTACCGTTTCACCACCCTATGTCACTGCAACCGGTAAACAGGGATCGTTTTACTACCCGCATGAGTATGGTAGGTGCACAGGTAAAGTGAATTATCAATACGGATGGGTTGGTAATGATCTCAGAACGACCGTTGGCCGACGTATGATTACGACCGACGCCTATAGTTCCGCTCTTTTCGATGGTGAACTTTCCCCTGACAGTTTCATTACGATCGGCGTATATGACAGTCAAAATAAAGAACTGGAAAAACACACAGTAAAAGTGGGTAAAGACTACGTCAGCAAATGGACCTGGCCGGCATACTCTGCGGCGATCTTCAATAGCAATTTAAAGAAAGTTAAACTTGGGATGCTGGACATTAATACGGGTGAAATTAATGTTAAGCCTGGTTCATCCTTCGAAAACCAGATTTATAAAAACAAACTGGACAACTTAAAAGTCATCACTACCATCGAGGACATGTGGGTTAATAACGACCCTTTCGGTGACGAACTTTACACTGGTGATTTGGCCTCCGGCAGTTCAGTCATGATTACGGTAAAAGATCAGGCTGGGCAAATGTTGGAAGATTACACAGTGATGGTTCCTGATAGTATGACGGGTCGCTGGCGCTGGTCAGAATATACTGGCTATGAATTCAACAATGCTCTGAAAAAAATCAAGATTGGCGTTAAAGATGCTAATAATGATATCACCATTATGCCCTGGACCTCCTGGCAAAATAAAATCTGGAAAAAGAGTCAGGAACATTTAACCGTCAAAGCTGAGATTTTTACTGCATCAGAAAATCCCTGGGTAAACCATGACCTTTTTGGCGATAAGCTGGCAGCCGATTTACCTTCAGGTAGCAAAGTTACCATAAAGGTAAAAAGTAGCCTGGGTAATTTGCTGGAGGAACATACGGTTGAGCTGCCGGATGGACACCTGGATCGCTATAAGTGGCCCCCTTTTGCAGCCAATGAGTTCAATCAGATCTTTAAGCAGATTGTAATTGGTGAAAAAGAGGGAGATAACACCATCAACGTGATCGCTGGCTCGCAATATCGCAACCTGATATGGAAAAAAGAGCGCGCCAACCTGACTGTTGAAGTCTCAATTGATTAATCGTTGCCAGAACGGAAACAGAAGTGAACCACATTGAAGAGATGCGCGGCCAGGTTGGACACCGCTTATTACTGCTGGCAGGGACGCGTATCCTGTTACAACTGCGCAAGGATGGAAGTTGGGGCTTACCAGGCGGCTGGTTGGATCCTGGGGAATCACCAGAACAAACGGTGAAACGTGAAGTGAAGGAGGAAACCAATCTTGATGTACATCGGATGCAACTGTTAGGATTTTTTTGTGAGCCGGAATATACCCTTAACCAGGAGTACAACGAGGGAGACAACGCCGTAACGGCTCTCTATCAGGTTGATGAATGGTCGGGTGTGATGATCAATGATCCCAGTGAAAGCGATGAACTGACTTTTTTCTCATCTGATGAACTGCCGAAAAACCTGACAGAAAAGTGTCGGCACTCTATCCGTTGCTATTTGTCACATCAGCGTTAATTGTTTTCCCAACGTAAAAATCCACGCTTGCGCGTGGATTTTTTTAGGCTGGATTAGCTTACTTAATTCCCATCGCATCTTTCAGGGTGAAGAACAGGTCCGTCTGGTCAGTCAGTCCAACCACATTCGCCGCATGCGGGCCATAGGCAGCAATACGCAACTGAGTACCGGTATGCTCCTGTGAATCTTCTTCTGAGTTACCGTAACTGATGGTCATCACCGCGCCATCTTTGGTGTTCAGTGCCTGAGTCAAGCCTGGTGCTTTGGTACCATTTTCTACGATCTGGCTACTGTGCGCGTGATCTGCCGTCACCACGACCAGGGTATTGCCATGCTCGCGAGCAAAAGTCAGTGCCTGTTGTACCGCTTCATCAAGGTCAACGGTTTCACCAATTTGCCCACAAGGATTAGCGGCATGATCCTGTTTATCAATGGAGGCACCTTCAACTTGCAAGAAGAAGCCCTTGTCATTTTTGCTCAACAGATCCAGCGCTTTTTTGGTCATCTGCGCCAGTGTTGGCGTACTGACCGGGCGATCCTTATTCACTTCACAGGTGACTACCGGCTTATCAATATTGCCGTGATAACTGGCTTTCGGCCCCTGCCAGCGCACCGGCATATTACCTTCCGAGAACAGCCCCAGCAGCGGTTTGTTCTGATCCGCCTGCTGGACCGCATTCATACCGTCAAGGTTGTCCACCAGTTGAAAACCCAGTGCCTGAGCCTGCTCACGCAAAGTCTTGCCTTGATATTCCCCTGCTTTCGCCACTTCGCTGAAGGATTTAGCGCCACCACCCAGCGTGACATCCGCACGAGTTTTCAGCATCTGCTCGGTGATGGAACCTTTGCCACCCTGCTCCAGCGCGTTGCTCGGGCATAGCTCGCTGGTTTTTTCCGGGCCATAGCATTTACGTGAAGTGACATGAGCGATCAACGCCGCAGGCGTTGCATCCTGTAGCTCCGCAGTTGAAACGTTACCGGTGGCCTTACCGGCAGCTTTCGCCAGTTCCAGCAGCGTGGTTTGGTCTTTCCCATTCACATCGACGCCAATTGCGCCATTATAGGATTTGGTCCCCGTGGCCCACGCGGTCGCAGACGCTGCTGAATCCGTGACGTAGTTCGGTTTGTGGGTTTTCTTATCCAGCGAGTAATGGGTGTACTGACCGGTTAAAGGTAAGGCATCAATCCCGGGGAAAAAGCCACCTGCGCCCATTGCCTGATTACGTGCAGCAGTGATTTCTGAATCCCCCATACCGTCACCGATCAACAAAATGACATTTTTTGCCGTACTGTTACTCAGAGAAGCTTTGAGCGCCTCCGTTTGATCACCGGTCAGGCGACGCGCACCACCATGCTGAGTCAGGTCACCGGTGGCGGCACGCGAGTAGCTGGTTGCATCAGCAAGTGCTGCCGTCGCGAACAATGAGGTGATAAGCGGAACCGTAATCAAAGGTATCTTTTTCATTTATAAGCATCCTTATTCACAAATATAACCAAATGTTTCCGCTGACAAGTCTGCGACAATGCCGTGACACTTTTGTGACTGACACGCAATATTTTGATGACAGGATCGGCAAAACGAACAAGGCTAATGCAATCCGCTCAGAGCTTAAGCGAATAGAAAAAAAGGAGAAAATAGAGCTTGACCCTTTTCAGCTAACTCCCTATAGTAGCGCCCCGTTGACCCGCTGAGGTTGGCAAACAAAATGTGGTGAGGTGTCCGAGTGGCTGAAGGAGCACGCCTGGAAAGTGTGTATACGGCAACGTATCGGGGGTTCGAATCCCCCCCTCACCGCCATCATTCTGAAGAAGAGTCTGAACTAACGTTCAGACTTTTTTTTTTGCCTGTGCACCATACGTTGCGCACAAAAAAACCCGGCCGCAGCCGGGTTTTGTGTATCAAATCTCAATGGTTAACTGTAAGCATGTAGCGTACGCTGACACAAGGCCGAACGGACACAGTCGTCTTTGCCAAAACGAACCACGCCGATCATCTCATCTTCTTCGAATCGTCCCAAGGCATCCGCGAGTCCGGATGTCACTCCGCGCGGTAAATCGCACTGGGTAATATCGCCGTTGACGATGACGGTCACGTTCTCACCAAGACGCGTCAGGAACATCTTCATCTGCGCAGCGGTGACGTTTTGTGCCTCGTCGAGAATCACCACGGCATTTTCGAAAGTACGTCCTCGCATATAAGCGAAGGGCGCGATCTCTACCTTGCCGATTTCCGGGCGCAGGCAGTACTGCATAAAGGAAGAGCCGAGACGTTTAACCAGAACGTCGTAGACCGGTCGGAAATACGGGGCGAATTTCTCGGAAATGTCTCCGGGGAGGAAACCGAGGTCTTCATCCGCCTGTAGGACCGGGCGTGTAACGATTATCCTGTCGATATCCTTATGTATCAGGGCCTCAGCCGCTTTGGCTGCGCTAATCCAGGTTTTTCCGCAGCCCGCTTCTCCGGTCGCGAAAATAAGCTGTTTCGTTTCTATGGCTTTAAGATAGTGCGCCTGAGCATCATTTCTGGCTTCAATTGGTGAACTGTCTCGCACATCGCGTGCCATGCCAATTGCATCCAACCCACCCATCTGCACCAGCGAAGTGACCGATTCTTCTTCACGCTGACGATGACTGCGAGAGTCATTACGAAGCACTCTGCGGGCTTCACGACGCGCTTTGATCACTGCTTTCTGTCTTCCCATAGTGGCACCTTACAGTTGGTTTCATTTATCGCTTCAGGATTATCCTGTTGCGATGACGTGAACGCTTTAGAGGTTGACGTGGCTTCCTTTAGAGCCGTTTCGAGCCATTGAGAATAGTGTGCAACAACGCGCAAACGCTGTTACGCACCGGTAAGAAATATGAGATTGAAAAAGAACGAAGCTTGAAAAGTGAAGAGGAAACTTTCGAGGGAAAAAATCCCCCGCAGTGAACTGCGTATGTTGAAGGGTATTTACCTGTCCTTTGAAGGACCGAATCATGCGCGAACTCCAGTGACCTTAGCCACACATCTGACAACGCTTATGATTAAAATGCATCATATTTGCGGTAATTTGCAACAGTAATTTTACCTGGTGACCAACAAAAAGTGACCAGGCCCCGTAAGCAGTTCACAGCTTAAATTAAATTTGTTTTATTTATCATGTAATTGATTAATTCGACTGCGCATGAAGTTTTTAGGAGGATTCGGAAATCATTCTGACCAGTTAATCCAACTAAAAAACATGAAAGATCGCTGCTCCGTTTTCGCAGTCCGGTCAGTGGAAAGTACATTTATTAATCAATCGGGTGTAAGAAGGAACAAGGATGAGCTTACTGAGGTAAATGGCCCTTACCCAGCTTCTATTCTCACTGAAACGTTTCTTGTGCAAAACGTGCGATAAAAAACCCGCCTCATTAATGAGGCGGGTGACATCTCGGGAGAAGGATTTATTTGGTCAGATATTCCGCTTCCGCTGCGGCAAAGCGTTGTTGAGCCATCTGCGAGGGTGCGCGGCCCAACAGGCTGACGACGACAATCGCGATGCTGGCGAACAGGAAGCCAGGGATGATTTCATACAGACCCAGCCAGCCATATTGTTTCCACACCAACACCGTGGCGGCACCAATCACCATGCCAGCCAGAGCACCGTTGCGTGTCATACGCTGCCAGCACACACCGAACAACACCACCGGACCAAAAGCCGCACCAAAGCCCGCCCAGGCATAACTGACCAGACCGAGTACGCGGTTATCCGGGTTTGACGCCAGCGCAATGGCGATCAATGCAATCAGCAGTACCATCAAGCGCACAACCCATACCAACTCTTTCTGGCTGGCATTTTTGCGCAGGAAACCTTTATAGAGATCTTCCGTCAGCGCGCTGGAGCAGACCAGCAACTGACAGCTCAGGGTTGACATTACCGCCGCCAGAATGGCCGACAGCAGAATACCGGCAATCCACGGGTTAAACAGAATACGTGCCAACTCGATAAACACGCGTTCACCATTCTGGCTGACGCCGCTCGCCTGCTCCGGATGGTTCTGGAAGTAAGCAATACCGAAGAAACCGACCGCAACCGCACCCGCCAGGCACAGAATCATCCAGGTCATGCCGATACGGCGCGCCGTTCGGATGGAGCGATGCGAATCAGCCGCCATAAAGCGCGCCAGAATATGGGGCTGACCAAAGTATCCAAGCCCCCAGCCCAGCAGCGACACAATCGCCACAAAATTCAGGCCTTTCAGCATATTCAGGTTTTCGAGGCTTTTCGCTTCAATCACCGCCAGTGAATCGGAGAAGCCACCCACCGCGACAATCACAATCACCGGGGTCAGGATCAGCGCGAAAATCATCAGGCTGGCCTGCACGGTATCGGTCCAGCTAACAGCCAGGAAACCGCCGACTAAGGTATACAGAATGGTTGCGGCAGCGCCCGCCCACAGCGCGGTCTGATAATCCATGCCGAAAGTGCTTTCGAACAGACGGGCACCGGCCACCACACCCGAGGCGCAGTAGATGGTAAAGAAGATAAGAATAACCAGCGCCGAGATAACGCGCAGAATCTTACTGTGATCCTCAAAACGGCTGGTAAAGAAGTCCGGCAGCGTCAGCGCATTATTGTGATGCTCGGTTTGCACACGCAGGCGTCCGGCGACAATCTTCCAGTTCAGCCAGGCACCAATGGTCAGACCGATTGCAATCCAACTCTCAGAAATACCCGACAGGAAAATCGCCCCAGGCAGGCCCATCAGTAACCAGCCGCTCATGTCTGATGCACCGGCTGAAAGCGCGGTGACTACGCTTCCGAGGCTGCGCCCACCGAGAATATAGTCATCAAAGTTTTTGGTTGAACGGTAAGCAATGAAACCAATCAACACCATCCCAAGGATATATACAACAAAAGTCACCAGCATCGGTGTACTGACACTCATTTCGTCTCTCCACTTGTTATTGGATCTCCATAAAGGCGCGGTATCCTGCCGCAAAGCGGCGTCTGGCACAATGCCTTTGAATACGCGGAGTTAACGACGTTTCACAGGTTGTGATCGGGGCAACAGCGGGTTGCACCGAAATAAACCTCCAGCAGATGAGTTGCAACCCTGGCGAGAATCTTGCAACAGACATCCTACTAACGACATGGCACACATTTAACACGGTTGCACAAAGTTGCAACATGGGTAATAGTGCAGATCACTTCAGAACTCTCTCTACTCTTTTGAGGAACAGGCAAGCATGGGAACCACCACGATGGGGGTGAAGCTGGATGAAGCTACCCGCGATCGCATTAAACTGGCAGCACAGAAGATTGATCGCACGCCGCACTGGCTGATTAAACAGGCAATTTTTAATTACCTGACACAGCTGGAATCCGGTGACGCATTACCGGAAATTCCGCTACAACTCATCGAGGGCGCGCCGGAAGAACAAACGTCAGAAGAGTCGGTGCAACCTTTCCTCGATTTTGCCGAACACATTCTGCCGCAGTCGGTGACGCGTTCAGCCATCACCGCCGCCTGGCGTCGCCCGGAAACCGATGCAGTGCCAATGCTGCTGGAACAGGCCCGTCTCCCTGCCCCACTGGCGGAGAAAACGCATCAACTGGCGTACAGCCTCGCGGATAAATTACGGCATCAGAAAGGTGCAACCGGTCGCGCCGGGATGGTGCAAAGTCTGTTGCAGGAGTTTTCCCTCTCCTCGCAGGAGGGGGTCGCGCTGATGTGTCTGGCGGAAGCCTTATTGCGTATTCCGGACAAACCCACGCGTGACGCGTTGATCCGCGACAAAATCAGCAACGGTAACTGGCAATCCCACCTCGGTCGTAGCCCGTCGATGTTCGTAAATGCCGCCACCTGGGGTCTGCTGTTCACTGGCCGTCTGGTTTCGACTCATAACGAAGCGAATTTATCGCGCTCACTCAACCGGATTATCGGTAAAAGCGGCGAGCCGTTGATTCGTAAAGGCGTGGATATGGCGATGCGCCTGATGGGTGAGCAGTTCGTCACTGGCGAAACTATCGCCGAAGCCCTGGCTAATGCACGCAAGCTGGAAGAGAAAGGTTTCCGTTATTCGTATGACATGCTGGGCGAAGCAGCGCTGACTGCCAGCGATGCCAAAGCCTATCTGGTGTCTTATCAGCAGGCGATCCATGCCATCGGCAAAGCGTCCAATGGCCGTGGTATTTATGAAGGTCCGGGGATCTCGATCAAACTGTCGGCACTGCATCCGCGCTACAGCCGTGCGCAATATGAACGCGTCATGGAAGAACTCTATCCCACGCTGAAATCCCTGACGCTGCTGGCTCGCTCTTATGACATTGGTATTAACATCGATGCAGAAGAAGCTGACCGCCTCGAACTGTCGCTCGATCTGCTGGAAAAACTCTGCTTCGAGCCGGAGCTGGAAGGTTGGAACGGCATTGGCTTTGTTATCCAGGCTTACCAGAAGCGTTGTCCGTTTGTCATTGATTACCTGGTCGATCTGGCCCAGCGTAGCCGTCGCCGACTGATGATTCGTCTGGTGAAAGGTGCCTATTGGGACAGCGAAATCAAACGCGCCCAGATGGACGGCCTGGAAGGCTACCCGGTCTATACCCGCAAAGTGTACACCGATATCTCCTATCTGGCCTGCGCACGCAAGCTGCTGGCGGTGCCGAATCTGATCTATCCGCAGTTTGCCACCCACAACGCTCACACCCTCGCGGCCATTTATCAGCTGGCAGGGAATAACTATTATCCGGGCCAGTACGAATTCCAGTGCCTGCATGGCATGGGTGAGCCGCTGTACGAACAGGTGGTGGGTAAAGTCGCCGATGGCAAACTCAATCGTCCGTGCCGTATTTATGCGCCGGTAGGTACGCACGAAACCCTGTTGGCCTATCTGGTTCGTCGCCTGCTGGAAAACGGTGCCAACACCTCATTTGTTAACCGCATCGCCGATACCTCATTGCCGATTGATGAGCTGGTCGCTGACCCGGTGACGGCAGTGGAGAAAATGGGCGCCAGCGAAGGCGCAATGGGGCTGCCTCACGCCAAAATTCCGTTACCGCGTGAGCTGTACGGAGAGAAACGTGTTAACTCTGCCGGTCTGGACCTGGCCAACGAACACCGTCTGGCCTCGCTTTCCAGTGCTTTGCTCAACAGCGCCAGCCAGCCGTGGCAGGCCCAGCCGCTGATTGAAGGTGAACTGGCTGTCGGCAGCAGCAACCCGGTACTCAACCCATCTGCGCCAGCCGATGTGGTGGGTCACGTACGTGAAGCCACCCCGCAAGAAGTCTCACAAGCACTGGATGCGGCAGTGAATGCCGGCCCGATCTGGTTCGCCACCCCACCCCAGGAGCGTGCCGCCATTCTGGAGCGCGCTGCTGAGATGATGGAAAGCCAGATGCAGCAACTGATTGGCCTGCTGGTGCGTGAGGCGGGTAAAACCTATAACAACGCCATCGCCGAAGTCCGCGAAGCGGTTGATTTCCTCTATTACTACGCCGGTATGGTGCGTGACGATTTCGACAACGAAACCCACCGTCCACTCGGCCCGGTGGTGTGTATCAGTCCGTGGAACTTCCCGCTGGCGATTTTCAGCGGGCAGATTGCCGCCGCGCTCGCCGCAGGCAACAGCGTGCTGGCGAAACCTGCCGAGCAAACGCCGCTGATTGCCGCCCAGGCGGTACAGATTATGCTGGATGCCGGTGTGCCGTCTGGCGTGTTGCAGCTGCTGCCAGGACTCGGTGAGACTGTCGGCGCACAGTTGACCGGTGATGACCGTGTGCGCGGCGTGATGTTTACCGGTTCCACGGCGGTCGCGACGCTGCTACAACGCAATCTTGCCGGACGTCTTGATCCACAGGGACGCCCCACTCCATTGATTGCGGAAACCGGCGGCATGAACGCGATGATCGTCGATTCATCAGCACTGACTGAACAAGTGGTGGTGGATATTGTCGCCTCCGCGTTCGACAGTGCAGGTCAGCGCTGCTCGGCGCTGCGTCTGCTGTGCGTGCAGGAAGATGTCGCCGAACACACGTTAAAAATGCTGCGCGGTGCGATGGCGGAATGTCGCATGGGGAACCCAGAACGCCTCTCGACGGACATCGGCCCGGTGATTGATGCCGAAGCCAAAGCCAATATCGAGCGCCATATTCAGGCTATGCGCAATAAAGGTTTCACCATCTACCAGGCTGCACAGGAAAATCCGCAGGACACGAAAGAGTGGACGACCGGCACCTTTGTGAAACCGACGTTGATTGAACTGGAGCAGGTCAGCGATCTGGATAAAGAAGTGTTTGGTCCGGTGCTGCACGTTGTCCGTTTTGCGCGCAATAATCTGCCGCAGCTGATCGACCAGATCAATGCTTCCGGTTACGGTTTAACGCTGGGGGTGCATACGCGCATTGACGAAACCATCGCCCAGGTAACGGCAGGGGCCAAAGTCGGCAACCTCTATGTTAACCGTAATATGGTGGGTGCGGTGGTTGGCGTACAACCGTTCGGTGGTGAAGGTTTATCGGGCACCGGACCGAAAGCGGGTGGCCCGTTGTATCTGTATCGCCTGCTGGCGAACCGTCCGGATGGCGCGCTGCTTACAACGTTTGATCGTCAGGATGCTGAACGTCCGGTGGATAGCACCTTGCGTACCACCCTGCTCAGCGCACACCAGGCATTGCAACAATGGGCGCAGGACAAACCCGAGCTGCTGGCCCTGACGCAACGTTATGACCAGTTGGCACAGGCCGGTACCGTCCGTCTGTTGCCGGGTCCTACCGGTGAGCGCAATACCTTTACTTTGCTGCCGCGTGAGCAGGTGCTGTGTATTGCCGACAACCAACAGGATGCACTGACGCAACTGGCGGCTGTCACCAGTGTCGGTAGTCAGGCGCTATGGCCAGATGACGAGCTACATCGTTCATTGCGTGCTGCCTTACCAGCGGCGGTACAGCAGCGTATTACGCTGGCAAAAGATCTGCTGGCCGCAGAGTTTGATGCGGTGATCTACCACGGTGATGCCGATCAGTTACGCAACCTGTGCGAGCAGGTCGCAGCGCGTGAAGGTGCTATTGTTTCCGTGCAGGGCTTCGCCCGTGGGGAAACCAATTTGCTGCTGGAACGGTTGCTGATTGAGCGTTCGCTCAGCGTCAACACCGCAGCAGCGGGTGGTAACGCCAGTCTGATGACCATTGGTTAACGTCACCAATAACATGCTTGCCAGTTATGCTGGCAAGCATGCAGATACAAACCCGTAGCGGCGCGATTTATCGCGCAATATCGTGCGTATTGCAGCAAAACCTGCGCGATAAATCGCGCCGCTTGTATCTTGAAGTTGTAACTGGTTAGCTACCCGTTACACGAAACGGAGGCAGCTTGTCGCGCCGCTTAAGACCCGATCTTGTGCCGTAGCTTAAAGCCCTCCGTTTCTCCTTTCACGCCAGCATCTACTCTGAACGGTAACCAGAAGCTCTGACTTCGTATGTACAAGGCAAGATGGCGTGATGGTTCATGTGAAAGGGAGCTGTCTTATGATTTATCTCGGTATTGATGTCAGTAAAAACAAACTCGACCTCTGCCTGTTGCCCGGCAA